>NZ_LGIA01000205.1 GCF_001270965.1 Sunxiuqinia dokdonensis
TACTGTTATCGATTCCAATCTATGGATGTACTGAGAAAGTAGATTCTTATGATGTTTATAATGATGTATTATTACAAGTTATCGGAACAGAACGATATCATGTGCCTTTTGTAACCATATTTGATTATGACTCAATAACTCAGAAAAAAATATGGAATGATTTTATTGAAGCTAAAAATAGACCTGTCAATAATCGAAGGTTATTTCTGGCAATTTATGACACTTTAGATTTTCATGCTTGGGATTTGGAGAAAGTAAGAGACTTAGCTAATAAGGTTTCTTCTAAGGATAGCATTTTAATTTATAAGCTTATTAGAGCAAACTCAAAAAAAGAACTAGTTGACCTAAAAAGGATGCCCGTGATTGGAAGATATGAACTCTATCAGGCTACTCACGGAAAAGAGTTAGGTTTGCGAGACTTTTTCAAAGACAATAAAAATCAGTATTCCGAGGTTGGAATGATACGGCTTTCAAATGTCGTTTTTGGCGAAAATAAAGAAACAGGTTGCTTCTTTTATGAGATTATTGACCCAGGAGGACATGGGCATCCATCTAAAATCATATTTGTTGAGAAAACATTTAATAAGTGGACAATAGCAAGAGAAGATTATTTTTAAAGAAAAAACTGCTTACAATAAATAGGGCTTTAAGCGGCACGAAGTGCCCAGCTTTGAGCCCCGGTTGAACTACAATCCGGAGCGCTGGAGCTTTGCTATGGACTTACCAATTTCTTTTTTGTTTTTTCGGGTTTTCCTTTTCAGGGCAGATCCCGATCTTCATCGGGATGACGGCTTGCGCTGGAGTCGCTTCAAAAATGGGTGCCTGGCTACTGATCGGATGCCTCGAACTTATTTGATCAGTAAAAACATGTCGGCTTTTTGAACCGATCGCGTTTTCGATGCCCGCGGCATCGGATGTTTATAGGAACACAGAATCAGGGAGAGATGCGATCCCTGATGGGATCGAACGGCTCGCTTCCTTGCAGCTTTTCTATAAACCTATAAATCCGCTGGATTTGAAATTGAAATATCGTTGGGTGACTACGAAGCTTGATCCCTATTTTTCGTACAGATCCCGATCTTCATCGGGATGACGGCCTAGGTTGATGCCGCCTTAAAAGATGCTGTTGGTTTATTGATCCGATGACCTCAATTCATCGGATCATTCTTTTCATGTAGCTTTCAGAAATAAATAACATCGGAAATTTTGAAGTCGGGTTGATTTAGGCGAATTTCGAACAAAAATTTAAACAATGGATCTACAGCATATTTGCAAAACAATGGAGGCGGTCGCCAAATCGGCCGGACAGTTTATTCGCGAAGAGCGGTTGAAAATTACCAACGATGATATTGAGCTGAAGGGAAAAGCCAGCCTGGTCACGTACGTCGATAAAAACGCGGAGAAGATGATTGTGGCCGAATTGGAGAAATTAATTCCGGAAGCGGGATTTATTACCGAAGAAGGAACAGCTACCGAAGATGGCGAAAAACTGAAATGGGTGATCGATCCGCTGGACGGCACAACCAACTTTATTCATGGAATTTTTCCACATTCGGTTTCCATTGGCTTGATTGATGGTGACGAACCCGTTGCCGGTGTGGTGTACGAGATAGGGCAGGATGAACTTTTTTCGGCCTGGAAAGGTGGCGGCGCGTGGTTGAACGGAAATCTTATTTCGGTTTCGAAAAGCAGCACCCACGAAGATGTTTTGCTGGCCACGGGTTTTCCGTACTACAATTTTGAGATGCTGAACGATTACCTGCGTTTGCTGGAGTTTTTCATGATGGAAACGCGCGGCATGCGCCGCATGGGATCGGCCGCGGTGGACATGGTTTATGTGGCTTGCGGACGTTTTGATGGTTTTTTCGAGCATGCCCTGCATTCGTGGGACGTGGCTGCCGGAATTATCATTCTGAAAGAAGCTGGCGGAAAGGTTTGTGACTTTAAGGGAGGCGACAACTATTTGCACGGAAAGGAAATTATCGCATCGAACGAGAATTATTTCCCAGCCTTTTTTGAAAAAGTAAATCAGCACCTGGGCTAGTTTTTTTCTGTTGGATGTTGTACAAAGTCGGCCAATAGACTAAATTGCACAAAAAAGCAACAATGGCTGAAAAAGAAATTGCCCTACTCAAGAAACAGCAAGAAAAGCTGACTGAAAAAAGCTTCGATCTGGAAGCCTGGAAAAACCAGACCACCCTTTTTCTTCAACGTATTTTTGGTGCAGACCACAACATTGTGAAGATGATTGCCGACTTGAAGTACGATTATTCGAGCTGGACTTTACGCGACGCTACGGGAAATGAAAAAACCGATGACCCCGTGAAAATGCAGGCTGATGAAATTTTGGAGGCCGCGATTATGGAGCTCGAAAACCTGGGGCTGCCGCAACAGGAATCTTCGGCCGAAAAAGCGTGGGAATTGATGGAGGAAGAACTAACCGGCAAGCAGTTCAAGGAAATCAAAGCCATCATCGATTCAGGAAAGAAAAACAAACTGGCCAAAGTGCAGGAAGTGCTGAACCGCTTGGAGAAGGAAAACCTGATCAGCATTCTTTCCCGGATTCTGATTTCATGACTATCTTTGCGGCATGAATTCATCCCGTGTTGCCATTGTTATTCTCAACTGGAACGGCCGAAAGCTGCTCGAACAGTATCTCCCCTCAGTCATTCAGCATAGTCAGGGCGATGATGTTGAGGTGATTGTTGCCGACAACCAGTCCACTGACGAATCCGTTTCCTTTCTCCGGGAAAACTTTCCGCAGGTAAAAATCTTACAGCTCGATCAGAACTACGGGTTTGCCAAGGGCTATAACGTGGCCCTTCAACAAATACAAGCGAAGTATTATATTTTACTGAATTCGGATGTGGAGGTAACGTCCAACTGGATCGCTCCGCTGATTGACTTGATGGAGCGGGATGAAACCGTGGCGGCAGTTCAACCCAAAGTGTTAAGTTGGCAACGGAAAGATGAGTTTGAGTACGCCGGAGCAGCCGGAGGTTTTATCGACAAGCTGGGCTATCCGTTTTGTCGCGGACGAATTTTTAATGTGCTGGAGAAAGACGAAGGGCAGTTTGACCAGGTGACAGATATTTTTTGGGCAACCGGAGCTTGCATGGCCGTTCGGGCCGATTGTTTTCACCAGGCGGGAGGTTTTGATGCCGATTTTTGGGCACACATGGAAGAAATTGATTTGTGCTGGCGCCTGAAAAACAGAGGCTACAAAATTCAGTTCACCCCTTTCAGCAAAGTTTACCATTTGGGTGGTGGATCGCTGTCGTATGATAATCCGAAGAAATTATTTCTGAATTTCCGAAACAGCCTGTGGTTGTTGTACAAAAATCTTCCGAGACACAAGTTTTACAAAGTGATTGTGCTACGGATGCTGCTCGACGGAGTGGCCGCATTTAAGCTGCTGAGCGAAGGAAACACCGACGGCTTCACGAGCGTCATTCGGGCGCATTGGGCTTTTTACCGATTGCACCGGCAAATTCGCCACAAACGCGAGGAACTGAAAAAAATGGCGACTCCAATTTGGCCCGATGAAGTGCTGTGTAAAAGCATCATCTGGAAGTTTTACATCGAAGGCAAAAAAACATTTCGTGAAGTTGAGCAGTAGAAATCCGTTTGGCTGATCTTCTTCAAGTGATAAATCCTTTGTATCTTGATCAAAATTAATTCGTTCCCGCTATGGCTTTAATTCACGCGTACAACATTTATCCTGCATCAAAAAAAGTTGAACCGCTTACAGAAGACCAAATTAACGATTCGATTCCGGAGCACGCGTACCAATGGTTGCAGTTTGATTTAAATGCGCCGGGCACGCCTGCCTTAATTCATTCGCTCGAAGGCGCCGACGAATTATTTTCCGATGCTTTGCTGAAAGAGGAAACCCGCCCGCGAATGTCGATTTCAAACGACGACATGCTGTTGATCCTGCGTGGTGTCAACCTGGCCGAAGGAGCCGATCCGGAAGATATGGTTTCGGTCCGCTTGCTGATTACAAAGAACCGGATTTTCAGCACCCAGCGACGAAATGTTTTGTCAGTCGACGATGTCATTCAGCAACTTGAAGCAGGAAATCCGCCAAAATCAACCGGACACTTCCTGGTTTTTCTTTGTGAGCGATTGGTTTTCCGAATGAGCGATGTGATGGAAGACATTGAAGACCGGTCGGCCGAGATTGAAGAACTGGTGTTGGACGATGAAGAGCATGATTATCGGAATGAAATTCATAACCTCCGTCGGCAGATCATTCAATTGAAACGATTTTTGGTGCCGGAGCGGGATGCCATGTTGAAGATTCAACTCGAAAAAACCACTTGGATCAATGTAAAACAACAGCTTCGCTTTCGCGAAATTACTGATCAACTCATACGCTACCTCGAAATGCTGGATGCCTCGCGCGACATGGGAACCGTAAGCCAGGAAACCCTTTACAACCGTCAGAATGAACAAATGAACAAGCGCATGTATGTGCTAACCATTGTGGCTGCTTTCTTTTTGCCGCTTGGTTTTTTCACCGGTCTGCTTGGGGTAAACCTGGCCGGCATCCCAAAAGCTGAGAGTCCGTTTGCCTTCGCCGCATTTTTTGTGGTTTTACTACTGATCGTTGGCTTCCAGTTTTGGCTGTTTAAAAGAAAAAGGTTTTTATAGGCTGATTCGATTTCGTCGAATTCAAGAAAAATTGCAGCACATTAAGCGGTCGTTGCAGCGCAGTCAGTGGTCGTTGCAGCACTGTAAGTGGTCGTTGCAGTCCTGTCAGCGGTCGTTGCAGCGCTGTAAGTGGTCGTTGTAGTGCAGTAAGAGGTCGTTGCAGCACTGTAATCAGTCGTTGCAGTCCAGTCAGCAGTCGTTGCAATCCAGTCAGTGGTCGTTGCAGCCCAGTCAGCGGTTGTTGTAACGCAGTCAGCGGTTGTTGTTTAATTGACCGGGCCTAATCTTCTTCTGAATGGAGAACTTTGGTCTTTAGTCAATAAAAAAGCCCCGCATTTGCGAGGCCTTTCTGCTAACTAAACTAAAACCTAAACCAATAAACTTATGAAATTTCAATCATTCGCGAAGCTTGTTTCTTATATGTTTCCAGCTTCGGAAGTGAGATTTTCAGCACACCGTTTTTATGCGTTGCCTTAATCTCGTTGGCATCAACACCTTCCGGGAGGCGGAATGAGCGGCTAAACGATGTGTAATTAAACTCGCTGAACACCACTTTTTCTCCGTCCTTTTCTTCTTTTGTTTCTTTCTTTTCGGAAGAAACGGTTAGCACATTGTCTTTTAAGTCGACATGGAAATCGCTTTTTTCCAATCCCGGAGCGGCCACTTCAATTTCAAAATGGTCTTTTTTCTCGTAAACATTCACGGCTGGATTGGAGCTCCATTCTGGCTTCTCAAAAACATCATTCCAGAAGTTTCTTCCAAAGAAATCATCGAATAAACCCGGAACATTTCGTTTGTTTCTCATTAATGGTAACATGGCTAAATCCTCCTATTCTTTTGTTTAACTTTTAACGACTACACCTGAGAATAATCAAAGCGTGTACCAAGGCGAATCCTTGCCGATTCTAGTGAAATTTAATCCAGATAAGGAGACAATTTGACTGGATTGAAGTCAAAATTTCATTGTTTAATTGGTTGATGCTGAAATATTTTCATGTTTTCGAATGGATGTTCCCTAATTTAGAATGCAGGGTGTGCTTTTCTTTTCTAACTTTGCAGCGTTGTTTACGCAATGGGGTGTCCAAAAATAAACGGACTGAGATCATACCCAAAGAACCTGATCCGGTTAGTACCGGCGTAGGGAGGGCGAAAGGAATTCAATTCCTACCTCATTGGTTATTTTATTAACCAAAATTATCACAAAATGAAACGTTTAGGATTAATGCTGCTGATGCAGTGTTTGTTTGTGTATTCATTCGCACAGTTTTCGGTCAGCGGAAAAGTGACGGATGAATCGGGTGAAGAATTGGTTGGTGCCAACCTGGTTTTGTCGGGCAGCTACCGGGGCACGTCGACCAACGAAAATGGTGCTTTCCAGTTTCGGCATGTTAAAGCAGGAAATTACACTTTGAAAGTTTCCTACATGGGTTTCGAGAGTCGGAGTTTGAACCTGCAAGTCGATGGCGATACCGAGTTGGGCATTGAGCTGAAACCGCTGCACATCATGGCCGAGGAAGTGCTGGTTTCAGCCACACGGGCAGGCGACAAAACGCCGGTAGCCAAAACAACGGTTGACCGGTCGACCATTGAAAGCCGGAATATGGGGCAGGATATTCCCTACCTGCTAACCATGACTCCCTCGTATGTGGCCACGTCGGATGCCGGGGCTGGTATTGGATACACCAATTTCCGGATTCGCGGAACGGACCTGAACCGGATCAACGTGACGGTGAACGGAATCCCGATGAACGACGCGGAGTCGCACGGAACCTGGTTTGTGGATATTCCCGACTTGGCCGGCTCGGTTGAGAACATCCAGGTGCAGCGCGGGGTGGGGACATCGACCAACGGTGCCGCTGCTTTTGGAGCCACCATCAACCTGCAAACGTCGACGCTTAATTCGGAGGCTTACGCCGAGTACCGCACTTCGGCTGGTTCGTTTAATACGCTGAAAAATTCGGTGGCGGCAGGCACCGGCTTGATCAACGACCACTTTACCTTCGATGTTCGATTGTCGAAAGTGAATTCCGATGGCTTTGTCGATCGGGCTTCAGCCGATTTGAAATCCTTTTTTACCTCGGCTGGTTATTATTCTGAAAACACCATTCTGAAAGTGAATGTGTTTTCGGGTTTCGAAGAAACCTACCAGGCATGGTATGGCGTTCCCTCAGTCCGGTTGGAAAATGACGCCGAAGGAATGCAACGCTACCTCGACCATTGGCTGTGGTCAGGATCAGCTCGTGAAAATGAAATTCGGTATGACGGATTAATCAATTCGGATTCGCGAACCTACAACTTCTACACTTACGAAAACGAAGTGGACCACTACCAGCAAGATCACTACCAGTTACATTTCTCGCATCAGTTTAGTGATTATCTGAATTTGAATGCTGCCTTGCATTATACTTATGGTCGTGGCTACTACGAAAATTACAAGTATGACGAAGAGTATGCCGACTATCAGATGATTGCTCCTGACGGGATGGACGAAACGGACATGGTGGTTCGCAAATGGCTGGACAACGATTTTTACGGAACCACTTTTTCGCTGAATTACGATAAAAACAGATCTACTTTCACCTTTGGTGGTGGTTATAACACGTACGATGGTGATCATTTTGGACAAGTGATTTGGGCGCAATACATGGGCGAAAACGAAAAAGACCATGAGTGGTATCGCGGAACTGGTGTGAAAAAAGATTTTAATGCTTTTGGAAAGTACAATTACCAGCTTTCGGAAGCAGTGAGTTTGTATGCCGATTTGCAGTACCGGAACATCGATTATTCAATTGATGGCATTGACGATGATTTACGTGATTTGACGCAATCGCATCAGTTCAACTTTTTCAACCCCAAATTTGGAATCTTTTACCGACCAAACGATTCGCAGGAAGCTTACCTGAGCTTTGCCCGTGCCAACCGCGAGCCCAATCGCAGCAACTTTGTGGATGTTGATCCGGGAGATAGAATTCCGGTATCCGAAACCCTGAATGATTTTGAGGCAGGTTATACCTACCGGACATCCAACTTTTTGCTGGCTGCAAACCTCTATTACATGGATTATAAAGATCAGCTGATTCAAACCGGCGAGTTGAATGATGTTGGTTCGTCGTTGATGATGAACGTGGATGAAAGTTACCGGGCTGGAATTGAACTAACTGGAGGTTTGAAATTGACACGTAGTTTGAGCTGGGATGCCAATGCCACCTTCAGTCAAAATAAAATCAAAAACTTTACCGAGTATGTTGATAATTGGGACACCGGCGAACAGGATGCCTTTGAATTGGGTGAAACCGATCTGGCTTTTTCGCCCAATGTGATTGTTAACAGCCAATGGAAATTTGCTCCCGCCAAAGGTATTAACATCAGCTTGTTGTCCAGCTATGTGGGCGATCAGTACATCGACAACACGTCGAGCGACGATCGCAAGCTGGATGCCTGGTTTGTGAACAACCTGAAAGTGGAGTACGGCTGGAAGATATCCTTATTTGAGGAGGTGAAGCTGCACGTGATGGTGAATAACCTGTTTGATGCGGAATACGAAAGCAACGCCTGGGTGTATTCCTACCAGTTGGGGGGTGACCGTTACAAAATGGACGGCTATTATCCGCAGGCCGGAACACATTTCTTTGTCGGAATTGATTTCAAGTTTTAAATTGACAGATAATCCCCGGGCCGTTCCAGGTTCCGGGGGTTATTCAACTTCAATTTGAGCAAGGTTGTTATTGGCAACATTGTAGAAAAGCGGGGCAACCGTTACTTTGGGGTAGCGCCTGCGCAGCCGGCCGGCTTCAGCCACTAAAAAATCAACCGCATCGCCGATCTCAAAAAATGGCGAAAGATTTTCAAAATGCATTTGAGCCGTTTCGGCCTCCCATCCAGCATTGGCAGCCATTCCGCTGATAAATTTTTCCTTCCTGTTTTCGAGTTGAACCATTTCGCAGTTGGAGTGGCCAATTAACGCAATGTGCTGCACGCCACCAACCCCGATGGCGTAAGAAACCTGAAATTCGTGATAAAACAGGTTGGCTCCTCCCGAACGAATGATGTAAGCAAAATTATCTGGCACCCACAGGTTTTTCCGGTTGTCCATGCACATGCCAATCAGCATTTTTGGATTTTCATGGGTGCTAAATGTCCTATTCAGATTCTGGTACTCCAGCAATAAACCGATGGGTGTGTTCCGATATTTAGGTAAAATATCCTCCTGCTCATTTACTTCAATCAGTCGTGTCATTTTATCTTGCCAATTCGTTTTTTACTGCAACCAACGCAACTGCTAAAGGTTCAAAAAATCAATATAAAATGATTTCCACTTACGCAACTATTTGTTCTGTTCTGGCTGTGATCATTGTCATTTTGGTCATTGATCGTCTTAATTCAACTAAAAGATCATCTCTAGTGACAATTGAATGACGTGGGGTAATTTTGCTGATATTCATCAAACAAAAGAATGGTGACTGGCCGTACCTCCTTGAATTTTCTTGTTACTTTTGAGGGTTTGAACGGATAAAGGAAACGATTATGGCAAAAGATTGGAAAGAAAGGTTAGGCGTGGTTTATTCTACTAATCCTGATTTTGGTTACGAGAAAGCCGAAGCTGCTGATCAGGAAACCCTGCCGCCGAACAAGCAGGATTTGCGCGTGAGTTTGGACAAAAAGAACCGGAAAGGGAAAGCCGTGACGCTGGTGACTGGTTTTGTTGGAACAGACGATAACCTGAAAGCGCTGGGCAAACTGTTGAAGTCGAAATGCGGGGTAGGCGGATCTGCCAAAGATGGCGAAGTGATGATTCAGGGCGATTTTCGCGATAAAGTCATGCAGATTCTTCAAGCGGAAGGCTATAAGGCCAAGCGGTCGGGAGGTTGATCCGCGGTTTTCTTTGACGAGCTTTTCTCTTCGCTTTCAGGAAAGATTGTAATTTTGCCCAATTCAAACTAAAACACCGTATTGATGAAAGATAAATTGGAAGCTTTTGGAAAACTATTACAAATTATGGATGAACTACGCGAGCAGTGCCCCTGGGACAGGGAGCAGACTTTTGAGTCGTTGCGCAGGCTCACCATCGAAGAAACCTATGAACTGGGCGATGCCATTTTGCAGGCCGATCTTCAGGAAATTAAAAAGGAGCTGGGCGATTTGCTGCTGCACATTGTGTTTTATGCCAAGATTGGTTCAGAACAAAAGGCTTTCGACATGACGGATGTGATCAACAGTTTGAACGAAAAACTGATTTACCGGCATCCGCATATTTATGGCGAGGTGGATGTGAACAATGCCCGCGAAGTGGAGCAAAACTGGGAAGCCTTGAAACTGAAGGAAAAAGGCCGGAAAAAGAAAACGGTGCTGGAAGGTGTTCCTGCTTCATTGCCGGCTTTGGTTAAGGCGAACCGCATCCAGGAGAAAGCCAGCGGTGTGGGTTTCGATTGGGAACATCCGGACCAGGTGTGGGACAAAGTGAAGGAAGAGGTCAGTGAGTTGCAGCACGAGTTAACGGAAAACAACCGTGATAAAATTGAAGCTGAATTTGGCGACTTGTTTTTTGCGATGGTCAACGCCGCCCGGTTATATGGAGTCGATCCGGAAGCGGCACTGGAACGCACCAACCTGAAGTTTATCAAACGTTTTAATTACCTCGAAAGCCAAACCCTAAAAAAAGGGAAAGACCTGAAAAATATGCCCCTATCCGAAATGGATCGTTATTGGGAGGAAGCGAAAAGGATGGAATAGATTTATTCCTGAAACTCATTCAGAACAGGTTCGGCCAAACTCAGGTCTCCTTCGCGAATGTAAAGGTCAACGCCGGTTGGGGTACTGCCGGCAAATCCGGCTGCAATGCCCGACTGAAAATCATTTTGAATAATGGCCGAAATGCCTGTTTCTTCCAGTTTGGCTTTTAGTAAAATAACCGAAACTTCACTTCCGGAAAAGACACGGATCAGATTTTCTTCGCTTTTCATTGTATGGTAGTTTTTTAAAAGTGGGTTTTTAACAGAGTCCAATTTAGTCAAATTTCATGGCTGAACATTCGTTCCGACGGACTTTTTTTAAGGTCAAAAAAAGAGGGAGTCCAAGCTACCACCCCCTTTTGCTGAATAATCAGAAAAAGCAGACTCTTTCACGGTAACCTGATCCTCCCTCAACCTTTGTAAAGGAATCTAGTTATAAAGCACTTATAAGTCAGCTAAGATAGAAAGATCGATATTGAGATTAACTTGACTGTTGGCTTCAACACTAACGTTGTTGAGCAGCAAACCACTGATTGAGCTTGATGCCTGAACCATGCCGGTAAAAGCAATTTGCCCGTTGGCATCTTCCTCGTACGAAGCGACATGAACTTCATATTCGCCTTCTTCAAGGAAGGAAAGCTTGTAGCTGCCATCGGTTGCAACTTTGGCACTTGTTTCGGCATTGGCGAACATCACCTGGCTATTGCCTTGTCCTTGCGTTTCGGTTTCTGCATCGAAACTTCCTTTTTTGTAGGCATAGATTACCAGTTCGCCTTCCGCTTCGGTGTGGTTATTTATTTCGCCGTTAATTGCACCACACTCATCTTCCTGGACGATGCGCAGCGAGTTGGTTAATTCGGCACTGGTTACAAATTTGTATTCACTGTCGCCGCCGTCTTCATTGCGGACGATGGCTTTGCGCAGGTCAAAGTCAATGACCAGGTCTGTCATGCCATTGGCTTCCACCTGAAATGGCTTGTTGAAGGTCACTTCGGTTGTGCTGCTGCTTGCTGCCTCCAGGGCATGCTTATTATCATCGTCGGTCAGCACGTAGCAGCCGGGCGAATTTCCTTCGGCATCATTTTCGTAGTCGAGCACCAGGCTCACGCTGTTGTATGATTCTGCTTCGAGCGTTTCGTTCACCAAAAGTTTGGTGTTGCCATTTTGATAGGCCGAAATTTCTATGGTTTGCGCGGTGAAACCTTCCACCACTTGCCCGTCAATTTTTACTTCGGAAATGGTAACGAATGTTCCCTGAATATTGGCATCATCCGAAGGTGCATCGGTCACTTTTACATTGAGTTCGCCATGCTGCTTTTCCACATCATCATCATCCGAACAACTGATTGCAACCATCGAGAAAATAAATAGTACGAGTAAAATTGAAATTTTTGTTTTCATCTTTTCTAAGTTTTAGAATTGAGTTTAACACTTTCGTTTCTTCATGTAATTTTTCTCACTTCACATGTGTAACCGGTGATTTAGGTGTCCCTAACAAATAAAATTTTCACATGTTCAATAAATCTTTCGATTTTAAAGAATCGATAAAGGGGGAGACGCAATGGCTGTGCCAAACGTATTTGATTCTACAACATGCAGTTTGTCAGGCGGGTGGTGAGTTGCCAGATCAATTTTGATTATCAATATGAATCCGTAATTTTCAAATTGAGACTATTTCGTCTGATTTGTGAATATTCTGAATTCGTTGATTGGTGAGTGGGGGAGAAGTGGAGATTTTAGCGGGATGGAATTGAGGGAGCAAAATGAAAGGAGGCTGTCGGGCCTCCTTTTATCTTGTTGGTTTTGATGATCTTAAAGTTTGTTGTGCGATCCGTCACAAAATGGCGGGTTGTCGGTTTGTTTGCACCGGCACCAAAATACCGATTGCACTTCTTCAATCTTCACCTCTTTGGGTGTAAATTCGGTGCCTTTGTGCGATCCGTCGCAAAATGGCTGGTTGTTGCTTCTGCCACAAGCACACCAGAAGTAGGTGCCGGGCTGCATTTCCATCATCAATGGACTTTTCTCTGCTACTTTTCCTTTCTTCATCATTTTTGGTTTTTCGATTATTTATTGCTGAAATGAAATGTTCGCAGACAAGTTATCACTTTTCAATTCGATAAGCAACTACCTGGTTATCGAAGAAAGTAGGAACTAAGAGCAGGTCGAGTTCTTTGGCGAAGAAGACATCGGCCGTGTTGATTTCTTCTTCGGTCGAGTCCCACATTTTTGTCATTTCACCGTCTTCGAGGTAAAAAATTCGCCCGGCCCAGTTCGAAAACACGAAGTTGCCGTCGTTGTCTTTTTCAAGGCCATCAATTCCTTGGCAGCCGCTTTGCATCTCGGTCATTTCTTTTGTTTTTACATCGGCCACATGAATTTTGTCTGATCCAATGTAGAGTTTTCCTTTTTCGGTATACAGTCCGTTGATGCCTTGAAACTGGTCACTTTCTTTCCAAACTTCAAATTTTCCGTTGGTCAGGGCGTGCACCTTATTGGTTCGGCTGTCGGTGACGAAGATTGTACCGTTGCTGCAGGCCGCCACATCATTCAAAAAGATGGAGCCTGGCGCTGGGTAGCGGTTGGCGATTTGACCATCGCTCAGCTTAATTTCAACCAGCTCATCTACATCCGATACGTACAATTTGCCGTCGTAAACAGCCATGCCTTTGGGAGCGCTCAGGCCCGTTGCCCATTTCATCTCTTTCACCGTTCCGTCGGTGTTCAGCAGGGTGATAAAGCCATTGCCATCTTTTTCTGAAGGATTGTCATTGATGTTGGCCACAAAGATCACATCAAGGTCGGCGTCGTAATAGACTGACTCGGGCGTTTTCATGTTTGGTCCGGTACGCCAAACTTCAACCAGTTTTTGACTGTAGCTGCTGATTGAAAAAAATAGAATAAATACAGCGATAAATGTTTTTTTTGGATTCATTTCCTTTATTTTTAGGTTTCATTCTAATCCATTTAACAAGAGACTAACCTTTTGGTTTGGTTCCGAAAATCTGACATATGAAAAAAACAGATCTGTTCATTCCGTTGATAACCATTTTATTGGTTTCGTGCAGTCCCAAAAAAGAAACCTTACTGTATGTTGGAACCTACACCGAGAATGAAAGCGAAGGAATTTACACTTACCAGTTTGACCAGGAAACCGGCGAGCTGGCCTTGAAACTGGTAACGCCAAATAAGGAAAATCCGTCGTTTCTCACCACTTCGCCCGATCGTAAGTACCTGTATGCGGTGTCGGAGGTTACTGAAAGCCCGGGCATGGACAGTGGCTCGGTAACGGCCTACCGGATAACGGCCTCGGGCGCCCTCGAAAAAATCAACCAAAAGGCTACAAAGGGCTATCATCCTTGTCATGTGGAGGTGTCGCCTGATGGTAATTTTGTGGTTGCTTCAAATTACAGCAGCGGCACCCTTAGTTTTTATCGGGTGGACCAAGATGGCGGGCTGAGCGATTCCTTTCAGCAGATCCAGCATGAAGGAACGGGGCCAGACACCATCCGTCAAAAGCAGCCCCACGCGCATTCGGCTTTGTTCGACGCTTCGGGCGAATGGCTTGTCTCGGCTGATTTGGGCAACGATAAACTCGAATTCTACCAGTACAACGAAGCTACCGCTCAGTTTCAGGAAGCGGAGAAACCTTTCGTTGCTATGGAGCCCGGCGCCGGACCGCGTCACTTCACCTTTTCGCCCGACGGGCAGTTTATTTATGTGATGAATGAGCTGAATTCGACGGTGAGCGTGCTGAAAAAGCAAGGCGAACATTTTGAGTTGCAGGAGAGCGTTTCGGCCTTGCCTGCGGGCTTTGCGGGCGACAGCTATGGTGCGGATATTCACTTGAGTGCCGATGGCCGCTTTGTGTACAGCTCGAACCGGGGACACAACTCCATCGCCGTGTTTGGCCGCGAGCCCGATGGCAGCATTCGTCTGATTGAAACCGTTTCGGTGGAGGGCGAATGGCCCCGCAACTTCGCCCTGACGCCCAATGGCAGCTTCCTTTTGGTGGCCAACCAGCACAGCAACAACGTGACCGTGTTCCGCGTTGATCCGCAGGCAGGAACCCTGTCCTATACCGGCAAAAGTGTGGACATTCCCAATCCGGTTTGCCTTCAGTTTCTTAGCCGCTGATCCCAATTCCCTAACAGCAGGGGCTTGCGCCTTGTTTGCATGAGTTTCTGAATCATCTGCAAGCGCTTGGTTGTCATCCGCAGGAGCTTGGTTGTCATCCGCAAGAGTTTGGTTGTGGTCCGACAGAGCTTGCGCCTCGCCCGAAAGAGCTTGCACCTCGCCCGACAGAGCTTGCGCCTCGCCCGAAAGAGCTTGCACCTCGCCCGACAGAGCTTGCACCTCATCCGACAGAGCTTGCGCCTCGTCCGACAGAGCTTGCGCCTCGTCCGACAGAGCTTGCGAATCGTCCGCAGGAGCTTGCGAATCGTTTGCATGGGCCTGTCCCTCATCCGACGGTAATGGGTGCTCAATAGTGAGGACAAGGAGCTTGTGGATACCAATGCAAGAAGCCTGTTGGGGAAAGCAAGGGGCGCTTTGGGGTAGATTGACGGAGCGAAAAAGTTGACCGGCGTTCATTTCAAATTCACTTTTGCTCCATTTCTCTATTCAATTGATTTGGCATTATTAACAAAAAAGCCTTAACTTTTCATTCGTGCTTTTGTTGGTGTGAAAGATAATCTAAAGCTTAAATACAATGAATCAAAACATGATGAATCAGTCGGTTGCCCTGCTTGTTTCGCTTTTTGTATTCGGAAGTTGTACAACTAACGGACAACATAGCGAGCAGCAAATGCAGCAAGCTGCTGAAAACTACCAGAATTTCTGCGCCGGATGTCATGGCAACAATCTCGAAAGATTTGAAGACAAGGAATGGATGTATGGCGATGACAATGCCGCGATCATTCACAGCATTACCTATGGACAGGACGAAATGGGCATGCCTGCTTTCGAAGCCACTTTTTCGGAAGACGAGATTTCAGCCCTGGCCGACTATGTGAAAAAGGGCCTGCCCGAAGACAAAGAATCCCTGAAGCCAGCCTTGTCAGCAAACCAGGTGGTGGAGTCGGAAGAGCAGAAGTTTATTGTTGATACGGTGGTTTCGGGCTTGGGTGTGCCTTGGGGACTGGAGTTCCTTCCCAACGGCGATCTGCTCATTGCCGAGCGCTCCGCTAAATTGTACCGTTTTACCAATTATGAGTTGCAGGAAATTACCGGACTGCCCGAGATTATGGTGAAAGGGCAGGGGGGGCTGATGGATTTGGAACTGCACCCGAACTACGAAGAAAATGGCTGGCTGTATTTGTCGTATTCCGGCTATGCCGATGATAATAAAGATGAAGGTTGCACCAATGTGATGCGAGCCCGGCTCGATGGCAATCAACTGGTGGACCAGGAAGTGATTTTCAACGGTTTTCCCGATTCGAACCGGGGACAACACTGGGGTTGCAAACTTGAATTTGATAAAGATGGTTATCTTTTCTTTGGAATCGGCGATCGCGGCAACCGGGATGTTAATCCGCAAACCTTAACGAATCACTCAGGTAAAATTCACCGGATTTATGATGATGGATCCATCCCTGAAGATAATCCGTTTATCGACACGCCCAATGCGCAACCCAGCATCTATTCCTATGGACACCGTAATCCGCAGGGAACCTGCATGCATCCCGAGACAGGCGAAATTTGGGAAACAGAACACGGCCCGCGGGGTGGCGATGAGCTGAACCTGATTAAGCCGGGATTAAATTACGGCTGGCCTGTTATTTCCTACGGCATCAACTACGACGGCACTAGCTTTACCGATATCACCGAGAAAGAAGGTATGGAACAACCCATTATTTATTGGGACCCGTCGATTGCTCCTTGCGGAACCACTTTTGTGAAAGGTGATCGCTACGAGAATTGGAAGAATAATATTTTGGTTGGATCACTCCGTTTTATGTATGTTGAACGGGTGGTGCTGGATGGAAATACCGTAACGCACCAGGAAAAATTGCTGGAAGGAATCGGCCGGGTGCGCAACGTAGAAATGAGTCCTGATGGCTATGTTTATGTTGCGATTGAAAATCCAGGGAAAATAGTCCGATTGATTCCTGTTCCTTAATTCAACTCATTTTTTTTACGAATTTCGCATGGATAGAAAAAAACTCCCCGGATTCCGGGGAGTTTTTCAGTATCTGGAAGTGACGTTTGCAAAAGTTATTTTTCGCTTTTATATTCAAAATCATACGACTCATTGTGTTGACTCAGGTCCAGACCAATTTTTTCTGATTGGGCCGAAACACGCAATGGAACAATCATATCGGTCACTTTGTACAGCAGATATGAACCACCAAACGTGAAGATTCCAACAATCACCAAAGCCAGCAGATGATAAAGGAAGGTGGTGAGCTCACCGTGGATTAGACCCACTTCCTGTGCAAAAACGGCGGTAAGCAGCATGCCAACAATACCACCCATCCCGTGTGCAGGAAATACATCCAAGGTATCATCCAGCCTTGTTTTGGAGCGAAGTTCAATGGCATAGTTGCTGATTAGTGCGGCAACGACACCAATAAAAATACTGGCACCAACATTGACAAATCCAGCCGCCGGAGTAATGGCTACCAAACCAACAACCAAGCCGATGGATGCTCCCATACCGGTTGGTTTTTTCCCTTTGGCCATATCGTAAAGCAAGTAAGCAAGCATGGCTGCAGCCGAGGCCGTGTTGGTGTTCATCAGCGCCAGGGCAGCCGTTGAATTTGCTCCCAGAGCCGATCCCGCATTAAACCCAAACCAGCCAAACCAAAGCATTCCGGCACCAAGCAATACGAATGGGATGTTGGCCGGCTTGAATTCCTTTCCAAAATCTTTGCGTTTGCCCAAAAACAGGGCGCCCGCCAAAGCCGCAAAACCAGCAGACATGTGGACGACTGTTCCTCCGGCAAAGTCAAGTACGCCCCAGTTTCTCAGGAATCCGTTTGGATGCCAGGTCCAGTGGGCCAGGGGCGCATAAATGAACAGCGAAAATAGAACCATGAATAACATGTAAGCCCGAAAGCGAACGCGGCCCGCAAATGATCCGGTAATCAGGGCGGGTGTGATAATCGCAAATTTCAATTGGAACATCGCAAACAAAGCCAGCGGAAAAGTTGGTGCCAAATCGGGATGCGTGGCCCCACTGACGCCTCTAAACATGAAAAAAGTCCAGGGGTTTCCAACTAAGCCAAATCCGTCAGGGCCAACGCTGTCGCCAAAAGCCAGGCTGAATCCGAGAATGACCCACAACACACTGATTAAACCCATGGCGATGTAGCTTTGCAGCATCGTCGATAGAATATTTCGGGACTGGATCATACCGCCGTAGAAGAAAGCGAGTCCGGGGGTCATCAATAAAACCAAGGCCGTGGCTGTCAACATCCAGGCCGAATCGCCTGAGTCAATGTTGGGGTCATCTAAGCCGCCAAAGCCGCTTGGGAAGAATACGCCAATCACGGCCGTAATAATTAATAGCAAGAGAATAAAAAGCCAACTACTTTTACCATTTTTCATCTGTTAAAATATTTAAGTTACCTACAATTACATGCGAAGTTGAAGAAAATAATTTCAGCCTTTATCGATATGATATTTAATCGGCGTCAAAAATAGCAAAAATAAATAAAAACAAAAATAATGCTTTCAAAATGTCAGTATTGCGACCTGTTGTGTTGCTTTTGTTTTGAATGGGGATAAAGATTGAAAAGTTAACGGTTTGTTTTTGAGAACTTTCGTTCGGTTCTCTCGCTTACATCAGATTTTACATCAAGCAAGATTCGCTGCTGGAAATTTAACTATTTGTTTAAATTTGCGTATTTTTGTGAGCTATAATTCAAGGCTGAAGAATAACTATGACACTAAGAAACAACTTGGACCAGACTGATTTGCATATTCTGGACATTATCACAAACAATGCCCGCATCCCTTTTAAAGATGTTGCCAATGAAGTTGGGATTTCACGGGCCGCCGTTCACCAACGCGTGAACCGAATGATTGATATGAAAGTCATTACTGGTTCGGGTTATCACATCGATCCCCGGAAAGTGGATTTTAAGACCTGCACCTACGTTGGAATTTTTCTTGAAAAAGGTGGTTACTATGAGGATGTAGCCCGACAGTTGCAAGATATTCAGGAGATTGTGGAGTGTCACTACACAACCGGGCAGTATGCTATTTTTGTGAAAGTTTATGCCCGCGACAATGAGCACTTAAAGGAAATTTTAAGCGAAAAAGTTCAGAAAATTTCTGGAATATCCAGTACCGAGACCTTTATCTCGCTGGAAGAAACTTTTAAGCGCCAGGTGCCAATTCAGGAGTGAGCGAGCCGTTGTCTGACGGCTTCATACACCAACAAGCCGGCGGCAACGGAAACATTCAACGATTCAATTTTGCCAAGAATAGGAATTTGCAGTTGTGTATCTGCCAGTTTTAAAATTTGCTGGTCAATTCCTTTTTCCTCCGATCCCATAACAATGGCTAATGGGCCCGTGAAATCAGCCTGCGTGTAATTGTCTGGCGATTTTTCAGTGGCAGCGGCTATTTTTAAGCCTGATTCTTTTAAAAAGACAAGGCTTTTTTTCAAGTCTTTGCTGCGGCAAACCGGAACCAGGTGTAAAGCTCCGGCTGAGGTTTTTACGGCATCGGCATTGATTCGGGCAGCTCCTCGCTCCGGAATGACGATGGCATCAACCCCGGCACATTCGGCGGTACGCACGATGGCTCCAAAATTACGAACGTCGGTTACCTGGTCCAAAACCAAAATCAACGGGTTTTTGCCGGCTTCGAATACCTGGGGCAGAAAATTCTCCAATTCATAAAAGGTAACTGGCGAAATAAAAGCCAATACGCCTTGGTGGTTTTTGCGGGTAATCCGGTTAATTTTTTCCTGTGGAACGTATTGAAACGGAATTTGATGTTCCCGGATTTTTTCAAACAACTCCTTAAAAAGATCGCCTCCCGGCCCTTTCTTTAGCAAGATTTTATCAATTTCTTTTCCTGAATCGATGGCTTCAATAACCGCGCGAATGCCGAAGATAAAGTCGTCCGTATTTTTTTGTGCTTTGTTGTACATACTACCAGGTTTTCTGTGATTTTAATGATTCGTATTCTTCCAGGTTTTTTTCCCAGCCTTGCATAATCTCCGACAGTTTTGTCTTGAGTTGTTCGTATTGTTCAAAAATGGCGTGGTCGCTTGCCGTTTCGGGTTTGCTCATTTTCTCGTCCATCGCTTCAATCTGGTTTTCCAGTGCGGTGATGTCTTCTTCGGCTTGTTCAATTTGCTTTTCAAGCCGGCTGATGTTTTTGTTTATTTCTTTGCGTTCTTCGTAGCTCAGCTTGGTTTCGGGCTGCTGTGGTTTTTCCTTTTTTTCTGAAACTGCGTCGGGTTTACTTTTCATCTCCAGCTCTTTCATCGACTCCATTTTCTTGCGTTTCAGGAAGTCGTAAATGCCACCCAAATGTTGCTTGATCTTCCGATCTTTAAACTCATAGATGCAGTTCACCAGTCCATCTAAAAATTCGCGGTCGTGCGACACAACCAAAACTGTTCCTTCGTAGCTGGCCAGGGCTTGTTTCAGGATTTCTTTCGAACGCATGTCCAGGTGGTTGGTAGGTTCGTCCATCACCAAAAAGTTAACCGGTTCCAACATCAGCCGGATCATGGCCAGGCGCGAACGTTCGCCACCCGACAGTACTTTTACTTTTTTGTCCACATCGTCGCCCGAAAACATGAATGCCCCGAGAATATCGCGGATTTTCGTGCGTACATCGCCAACTGCAATCTGGTCAATGGTTTCGAGCACCGACAGGTTTTCGTCCAGGCGCTGGGCCTGGTCTTGCGCAAAATAGCCAATCTTCACATTGTGCCCGATTTTCATTGTTCCCTGGTATTCCAGCTCATTCAGAATAATACGGGCCAGTGTGGTTTTTCCTTCGCCATTTTTCCCAACAAAAGCCACTTTTTCGCCGCGCTCAATCATCAGGTGAATGTCGTCGAGCACCAGTAAATCACCATACTTTTTGGTCAGGTGTTTGCATTCGGCAACGATGGTTCCCGAGCGTTCCGGCGGTTGAAACCGAATATTCAGGCGCGAATTGTCTTCCTCATCAATCTCGATCCGGTCGAGCTTGTCGAGCATTTTCGCACGCGATTGCACCTGCACCGACTTGCTTGCTTTGTACCGGAAACGCTCAATGAATTTCTCGGTATCTTCGATCATTTTTTGCTGATTCTTGAAAGATGCCAGTTGGGTTTCGCGGTGTTCCTCGCGTAATACAAGGTAACGGGAATAGTTGGCTTTGTAGTCGTAAATTTTGCCCAGCGAAATCTCGATGGTTCGGTTGGTCACCGCGTCCAAAAAAGCCCGGTCGTGCGACACGAGCACCACGGCTCCGGCATAGCCCTTCAGAAAATCTTCGAGCCATTGAATCGATTCAATATCCAAGTGGTTGGTGGGCTCATCGAGCAAAAAGACATCTGGTTTTTTCAGCAAGATTTTGGCCAGCTCGATACGCATGCGCCAGCCACCGCTAAACTCGGACGTGGCACGCGAAAAATCACTTCGCTTAAAACCCAGACCCGTGAGTGTTTGCTCAATTTCGGCTTCAAAATTACTCCCGCCAACCATTTGGTACCGGTCGTTCAGTTCGGTTACCTGGGTGATCAGGTCCATGTAATAGTCTGATTCGTAGTCCTCACGGGTTGATATTTGGTGGTTGATGTGGTCAATTTTCTTTTTGATGTGCAGAATCTCATCAAAAGCTTTTTTGGTTTCTTCAAACACCGAATAGTTGTCGGCAAGCTGCATGTGCTGCGGCAAATAGCCCACACGAATATCTTTCGGAACGACAACTGAACCTTCGCTGGGCGGTTGTTGCCCGGCAATAATTTTAAGCAGGGTCGATTTTCCCGCGCCGTTTTTTCCGGCCAACCCAATACGGTCTTTCGGGGTAATCAAAAACGAAATCTTCTTTAAAAGCTCAAATCCACCAAAACTGACGACTAACTGATCAACTGAAATCATAACAATTATAAAAATGAAGTGCAAAGATAAGACAATCCAACAGAAATTCTCGGATTATTCCGTTCGTCCAAAATACACCGCTTTCTCTGGGAGTTTGGCGAATAGAAATTAAGCATCCTGAGGGATTGCATCAAATCCGGCTATCGTCAAAAATGAAGCCTTTAAAGAGCCGCGGCGTGTCGTTCATTTTCCTATTTTTGCACCAAATTTTGATGATTATGGGACGCAGCCGGAGAAATAAACCTTTTTATGAGCAAGTAACGATCAGCGATATTGGCGCCGAAGGAAAAGCCATTGCCCGGGTGAATGAGAAAGTGGTGTTTACCACGCATGCCATTCCCGGAGATGTGGTGGATTTGCAGGTGACCAAGAAAAGGAAAAGTTACGAGGAAGCCCGCGTGGTGCGTGTGCATCAGGAATCGGCCGACCGTGTGGCTGCTTTTTGCGCCTACTTCGGCGTTTGCGGCGGTTGCAAGTGGCAGTTTCTTCCCTACGAAAAGCAGTTGTTCTACAAGCAAAAACAGGTGGGCGATCAGCTCAAGCGACTGGGAAAAATTGAATTGCCGGAACTGAATCCCATCCTCGGCTCAGCAGAAGACACGTTTTACCGAAACAAACTGGAGTTTAGCTTTTCAAACAATCGCTGGCTGACTTCCGAAGAACTGGGTTCGGATAAAGTGCCGCAAACCATGAATGTGCTGGGCTTTCACATTCCGCGGATGTTCGACAAAATTATCGATATTGAGAAGTGCTGGCTGCAGCCGGATCCGTCGAACGAAATCCGAAATTTTATCCGGGCTTATGCGCAGGAAAATAAACTGGAGTTTTTTGATATCAAAAATCAGCAGGGCTTTTTGCGCAACATGATTATTCGGACGACTTCAACGGGAGAAACCATGTTGATTGTTGCGTTTTTTCAGGAAGATGTTGAAAAGCGCGAAGGATTGTTAGATGCGATTATTGGCCGATTTCCAAATTTGACCTCACTGATGTACGTCATTAACAGCAAGGGGAATGATACCATTACTGATCAGGAAGTGATTTTGTACAAAGGACGTGATCATATTTTTGAGGAAATGGAAGGCCTGCGTTTTAAGATTGGGCCGAAAAGTTTTTACCAAACCAACTCGGAGCAGGCTTATGAGTTGTACAAAGTTGCCCGCGATTTTGCTGGCCTAACGGGCGATGAAGTGGTTTACGATTTGTACACCGGCACCGGAACCATCGCCAACTTTGTGGCTTCGAAAGCGAAAAAGGTGGTGGGCATTGAATATGTTCCCGAAGCCATTGATGATGCCAAAATCAATTCCGAAATCAATCAGATAGCCAATACCAATTTTTTTGCAGGCGATATGAAAGCCGTTTTAAACGAGGCGTTTATTGCTGAGAATGGCCGGCCCGATGTGATTATTACGGATCCGCCGCGTGCCGGAATGCACGAAGATGTCGTCAAAACCATTCTGAATGTGGCGCCGCAAAAAGTGGTTTACGTGAGCTGTAACCCGGCATCGCAGGCTCGCGACCTGGCCATGATGGACGAAAATTACCGGGTGGAACAGATTCAGCCGGTCGATATGTTTCCGCACACCCATCATGTTGAAAACGTGGTGCTGCTGGTTCGCAGATAGGGTAAACTTTTTGATGGGCGGCTTGTTTTAAACTCACAAAAAACTGAAATTATGCTCGTACTTATTTCACCAGCCAAATCGTTGGATTTTGAATCGAAACCGGTTACGGAGACTTATTCGCAAGCTGTCTTTCTTAAAGAAGCCCGAGTCATCAATAAAAGTCTGAAAAAGCTTTCACCTAAAGAGTTATCTAAATTGATGGGCATTTCGGCCAAGTTGGGAGAACTGAACTTTGAGCGCAACCAAAGCTGGAAAACGCCTTTCAAACCCGATAATGCCAAGCAGGCCATCTTGGCTTTTACAGGCGATGTTTACCAGGGAATGGACGCGGCGACTTTCTCTGAAAATGACTTTGAAGTAGCCCAGCAAACGATCCGGATTTTGTCAGGATTGTATGGTGTGTTGAAACCCCTGGATTTGATTCAGGCCTATCGGTTGGAAATGGGAACGAAATTTGGCGTTGAAGGCGCGGAGAACTTGTATGGCTTTTGGAAGGAAAAAGTGACGAAAGCGATTAATAAAGATTTGAAGGAGGCGGGTGGCCCGGTGATTAACCTCGCTTCAAATGAATATTTCAAGGCAGTGGATTCGAAAAAAATAAAAGCCGAAATTATTTCACCCGCCTTTAAAGATTTGAAAGATGGCCAATACAAGATGATTTCGTTTTATGCCAAAAAGGCCCGTGGCTTGATGAGCCGGTTTATTGTGCAGAACAAACTGACCGATCCGGAAGATCTGAAAGCTTTTGATCTAGAAGGCTATTACTTCAATAATGAATTGTCGAAAGGCAAAGATTGGGTTTTTACACGCGATCATTGAGGAAGTTTCGAGTTTCGAGTTTAAAGTTTCATCAAGCAGCTGGCGGGTGAGTTGGAATACAGGATGAGTATGTGTGTCAAAAATCAAGTATCTGTTATCTGAAAATCCAGTATCACGGATCAAGTCATATCGCTAGAAGCAATATTCCGCAGCGAGGTATGACTCGACGTAATCCTGAATGGCATCTTCCAGGCTGATGAACGGTTGGTTGTAGCCGGCTTGCCTGAGCTTGTCGATTTTGGCACAGGTGTAATACTGGTAATTATTGCGAATATCTTTTGGTGTGTCTACAAAACGGATGTCCGCTTCAATTTTCATGGCCTTGAAAACTGCCCGGCTGAGGTCAAGATAAGTGCGGGCCACACCGGTTCCGACATTAAAAATCCCCGAAATCTGTTGATTGTTCATGAAGTGAAGCATCACCTGGGCCACATCTTCCACATAGATAAAATCGCGGGCTTGTTCACCATCTCGAAAGTCGGGACGGTGGGAGCGGAAAAGTGTCATCTTTTGGGTTTCGCTGATTCGGTTAAACGCTTGATAAACGACCGATGCCATTCGTCCTTTGTGGTATTCGTTGGGCCCAAAAACATTGAAAAACTTCAATCCTGCCCAAAAAGGTGGCTGTTGTTTCTGAGCTAATGCCCAAAGGTCAAAATCATGCTTCGACTGGGCGTAACAATTCAAGGGTTTGAAATTGTCAATCAATTGGTGATCATCGTCGAAGCCAAATTCGCCATCGCCGTAGGTTGAAGCCGATGATGCATAAATCAAAGGCAGGCCATATTCGACACAGCTGGTCCAAATTCGTTGCGAATAGTCAAAGTTGAGCTTTTTGTAGCTGTCCGGGTCTTGTCCGATCGTGTCGGTCCGGGCACCTAAATGAATCACAAGTTCAACCAATCGGTGATTATCATCGAGCCATTCGAAAAATTCGTCCCGGTCAATAAGTTTGCTGTAATTTTTTGAAATGTAGTTTGATATTTTCAAAGGATCGGTGAATTGATCAACCAAAATCAGGTCATGGTATCCTTCCTGGTTTAACTTACCAGCCATGTAGCTTCCAATAAAACCTGCAGCTCCCGTAACAACAATCATATCAACTGATTTTCTTCTCTACTTTTATGCGATCAACACAAGGCAAACTTAAAAAATGTTAAAATATTGTTATCCCGTTGAAAAATAATTTCCGAAAGAAGCCGAACACCAATTTGCCTTTTGTGACAGTACAAAAATAGAAATTTATCCCACGCCTGAAACCGGATTCGTGTCTTATGCCGGAATTGTTCTGTTTTAGAATGATTTACCCTTTGTTGTTCTTGTAAAATCAGATTATAACGATAAGTTTATACTTTTGTTGGTAGAATTAACTGAACACATACACATTGGATATGGAAGATTCATTTAACGGGAAGAAAAGCGGCTATCGGCGTATTGAAAAATTTGATCGCCTGCATACTGAGAAGATCAGCGAGCATTACCGTGAAATTATTGATTTGCTTGGAGAAGATGTGACACGTGAAGGATTGCAGAAAACACCGCTGCGGGTAGCCAAGGCCATGCAGTTTTTGCTTCAAGGGTACGAGCAGGATCCCGAAGCCATGTTGCGCTCGGCCATGTTTAAAGAAGACTACCGTCAGATGGTGATTGTGAAAGACATTGAAATTTATTCGATGTGCGAACATCACATGCTTCCATTTATCGGCAAGGCACACGTGGGCTATATTCCCGATGGTTATATTACCGGTTTGAGTAAGATTGCGCGGGTGGTCGATGCTTTTTCGCGGCGCTTGCAGGTTCAGGAACGGCTCACCTTGCAGATCAAGGAGTGTATTCAGAACACGCTGAACCCGCTCGGGGTAGCCGTGGTGATAGAAGCCCAGCACCTGTGCATGCAAATGCGGGGCATTCAGAAACAGCACTCCATTACCACAACCTCTGACTTTACCGGGGCATTTCAGCGCGTGGCCACCCGTGAAGAATTTATCAAACTAATCAGCTCCAAGCTTTCGTAGTTTCTGAATAAAAATTGCTGGTGATCCGTTTGGCCAAAGTAGCCAGCAAGATGCGGATCAATTGAGCTGGACAAGGCAAACGGTAACGGAATATTATCTGAAAAATCACTTTCAAATCATACGAGTACGAACAATTTTATATTATTTTAGCTAAAAATTTTACAGATAGATACCGGAATGGGTATTGGCCACTGATGCAGAGACTAACATTTAAAAGAAAAAATAATCGATCATTAAAAACCATAAACATGAAAAGAACAAGAACATACAAATTCGTTTCTTTGGCGATCTTGTCAGGGCTGTTTGCCTTTGGATTTAGCTCGTGTACGGGCAAAAAAGAAAAAAAGACAGATCCTGAAGTGGTTGAGGAAACAATAAAAGAAGAAATTAAGGAGTACTCCTATCCGATAGCTTCAGCCTTTGATGTCACTGAAATGTTGAACGAAATTGAGGCAAGCTACATCGTCGGATTGACCAATGATCCTGAAAAAGCAGGTGCTTATTTCTCAGAAAAAGACCGTGCAGTGAATTTGGGAATTTACACTGCCGACTTGGCTTACGCAACCACCTACAATCAAAAATCAGACGTGCAGAATTACTTTAAAGCCAGCGAAACATTGGTTCGTGAATTGGATTTAACCGGTGCATTTCAGGAAGATTTGCCAGACCAGATTGAAGCGAACCTGGACAACAAGGAAAAATTGGTTGAAATTATTACCAACATGTTTCAAAACGCCTACTCCTATCTCAATCAGCAGGGACGGGCGGAAGTTTCGTATCTGGTGCTCTCCGGGAGTGTGATTGAAGGCTTGTATCTGACAACAAACGTGTCGGAAAATACCTTCCAAAATCCAAAGTTGATTGAAGCGATTCTGTTTCAGGAAGAGCCGCTGATGAAACTGGAGGAAATGATGGAGCCCTACAAAGACACCGAAATACTTGGTGATCTGTATGCCGATATTGCCAGTGTCAATGCCGTTTACGCCTTGGAAGAAGGATCAACGTCCATGACGAAAGAGCAAGTTGTTAAGTTGACTGATTTGATCGCATCTATTCGGAATAAGTTTGTTCAGTAAAGCACCATGCTTTTAAAATATAAAACGGGTTTTTGTTGTTCCGCTTTTAGATCAGGAATGCAGAAATCCGTTTTTTCTTAAACTCCCAGCCTTATGTATGAAGGTATCATCGAAACGTTGATCCGGTTGTTTGCCATCATTACCGACTACCACAATGAAGATTCCAAAAAGATTTCTTCGGAGCTGGTGGAGTCGTTTTTGCATGAGAACTTCAACCGTGAACTGGTGGATGTATATCATCAGCATTACCTCGAGTTTGTTGAGCATTACCACATTACCAACCGTGATATTTTGTATGAACAGAACGGTAACGGGCAGAAGTTTATCAACAAGTCGTACCTGAATGAAATTTGTGGCGAGATCGTTGCGCAGTTCGATCTGGGGACACGATTTATGATTGTCGCTCAGCTTTTAAACTTCATCAAAAAAGAGGGCGATTTTAAGCTCGACGACCTCAAAACAGTAAACTTGGTCGCGCGCGGTTTGAAGATCAATTCGAAAGAATACGACAGCCTGTACCGGTTTCACCTTTATTCCATCCAAAAAGTCAAAGACAAGGCCAGTCTGTTTGTGGTGAATGGCAACGAAAGTTATCACGACAAGGAGATCAAGCACCTTTACCGCGAAAATCAGCAGGTGGAGCTCGAATTGATACGCATTGCCAGCATCAATACGCTGTTTTTTAAATACTGGGGGCCGCGAAACATGTATATGAACGGACATCGTTTAACCCAGCACCGTTTGTATGTTTTTCCTCCGGGAGCCATTCTGAAAACCTCACGGATTATTCCCATCTACTACAGCAGCGTCATGACCCGTTTCATCCAGGAAAAGGGCAAGCCGCGTATCGTGCTGAATGTGGAAAACATTGAATACCGTTTCACCCGGAAAAACTACGGCCTGCATCCCTTCAGTTTTCAGGAGCGCTCGGGCGATTTGGTGGGTATTTTGGGGGGCAGTGGCGTTGGAAAGACAACCCTGCTGAATGTGCTCAACGGGAAGCTGAAGCCCAACGCCGGAACCATTACCATCAACGGGTACGATCTGCATGATCCGGATAATGAGGAATTGTTGAAAGGTGTCATTGGTTACGTGCCCCAAGACGACCTGCTGCTGGAAGAGCTGACCGTGTACAAAAACCTGGAATTCAACGCCCGGTTTTGTTTTGGCGATATGAACGACGAGCAGATTGAAGCAAAGATCGATCAGGCGCTGAATGATTTTGACTTGGTTGAAGCCCGTGATTTGGTGGTTGGAAGCCCGCTGAAAAAGATATTGAGCGGCGGCCAGCGAAAGCGCCTGAACATTGCCTTGGAACTGATGCGCGAACCCTCCATTCTGTTTGTCGATGAGCCGACCTCGGGTTTGTCCTCGGCCGATTCGGAAAAGGTGATGTACCTGCTGAAAAAGCAATGCCTGAAGGGCAAGCTGGTGTTTGCCAACATTCACCAACCATCCAGCGATATCTACAAGCTCTTTGACCGAATGATCGTGATGGACAAAGGGGGTAGGGTGGTGTTCTTTGGAAACCCGATGGATGCCATTGTGTACTTCAAGAATGAGGCAAACTACGTCAATCCGGACGAAAGCGAATGTTTGAGCTGTGGAAATGTGAAGACGGAACAGCCGCTTCGGATTATTGAAACCCGCATGGTGAATCCGTTTGGCAAAAGCATCCGACGGCGGAAGATTTCGCCCGAAGATTGGTACGAACGCTATAAGAAGCATGTGGAGCCACGTGTGCTCGACTTCATGATCACCAATCCGGCAGAGAAAGAGGTCTTTCCGGATGTGTACTTCAAGGTGCCCGACTGGTTCCGGCAGTTGAAGTTGTTTATTCAACGCGACTTTGCCACCAAACGTTCAAACCGGCAGTATCTGGCCATTGCGCTGCTTGAGGCACCTTTGCTGGCCTTGATTCTGGGCTTCTTCTCAAAATACTCGGACAATGGAACTTACTGGCTGGCTAACAACGACAATTTACCGGCTTTTCTTTTTATGAGCGTCGTCGTTGCCTTGTTTATCGGACTTAGTATTAGCGCCGAAGAAATTTTTAAAGACCGCAAAATTCTCAAACGCGAGGAGTTCCTCGATTTAAGTCGCGGAGCCTACATTTCATCCAAAATATTGATGCTCTTTCTCATTTCGGCTGTTCAGGTGATTTCCTTTGTGCTCATCGGCCATCATATGCTCGAAATCCAGGGGCTGACCTTTTCAACCTGGGCCATTCTGTTTTCAACGGCCTGTTTTGCCAATTTGCTCGGCCTCAATCTGTCTGCCGGTTTAAATTCGGCTGTGGCCATTTACATTTTGATTCCGCTTATGCTGGTTCCGCAACTGCTGCTCAGCGGAGTCATCATCGATTTTAATAAAATGCATCCGTCGTTAAGCAGCTACAACCGCACACCGCTGATTGGCGATGTCATGGTTTCGCGCTGGTCGTACGAGGCGTTGGCGGTCAACCACTTCAAAAACAACGCCTACCGGAAGATGATTTTCAAGGAGGAGCAAGTAAAGAATGATTTGGGTTTTCAAGCGTTTTACTGGATTCCGGAAGTGGAGAAGTATCTGATTTCGTACAAGTTATTGAATCAGAATAACCGGCTCAAGGAAGCAGAAACACTGTCGCCCGTGCTCAAAAATTCTTTTGCCGATTTGTTTGAAGGCGTGGGGCAGTTTAACGATTCTATTCACCTGGCTTACGAGTCGATCGGTACGAGCAATTTCAACCCGGATTTTGGTAAAATGTTGACTGATTATCTGAGTCTTTCGCAGGAAAGCTACAAGCAAAGATATGGAGAAGCCTCGCGTGTGTTGGAGCAAAAGTACGAGGATTTATTGGGCAGATTTGGAGGAGACAACGAACAGCTGCTTGCGTTTAAACAACAGCATACCAACAAGAAAATGGAAAGCCTGGTGCGCGACAAATATAGCGTTCACAAAACATACGTATTTGATAACCGGATTTTTCAGGGCGACGAGCCTGTCTACAGGCCGCCCGCTCAAACCAATGGAGCTGCGCATTTCTATGCCAGCTATAAATTGTTGGGTGAATGGAGGATTGACACCATCTTTTATAATATTGGTGTGATGTGGCTGTTGACTTTTTTGCTGATGGTGGCCCTGTACTTCGACTTGCTCCGTAAGGCGCTCACCTACGTCGAAAACTGGCGACTGGCACGTCAGGCCCGCCTCCGCGACCATATCTTTTATAATCCCATGGCTTTTATGAAAGGCGAAACGAAGGACCGGCGCAAATGATGGAAAGGAAACGTTTGATCCTCGGTTTGTATGCGGAGGAATTTTTCTCATGGCGATGATTTAAGTAGTGCGAATAATTTAGTGTCCTGTTTCGAGTCTTTAACAATTTGTGATCGAAGTGAAACCGAAAATATCAAATAGGTCCGTGACCTTATTTTCATCAGGAAGGACTTTTAATTCCATCAGGAAGAAAATAAAATTCCATCAGGAAGAAAATAAAATTCCATCGGGGAGAAAATAAATTTCCATCGGGAAGAAAATAGAACGCTATCGGGAAGGAAATTTCATGTCGTCAGGACATAAAAAAGATCAACCGGAAAGCGAGTGGTCGAATCTGATCGACTCTTTGAACTCTCAGCGTCCATCGGGCGCTTACTTGAAAAAGATTCCAAGGATTATTCTTTCCACCATTCGGGGGTTGGCAGCGACTTGTCCAAGTCAAAGACCTCGCCAATCTGAGGGGTGCCGATGGCCAGGTTCCGGTTATTACCGGCCTGCAGAAGCCGTTCAATCGGTTCGGTCCACGGATGGATGCTCAGCTTGTATTTTCCCCAGTGAATGGGCAGGAGCGATTGAGCTCCGAGGTCGTTTGCCGCCCGGATCACTTCTTCGGGCAGCATGTGGATGTAGGGCCAGTATTGGCTGTATTGTCCACATTCGAGCATCACCAGGTCGAAAGGGCCGTATTGCTCGCCAATGGTTTTAAAGCCCGGATAGTAGCCCGAATCGGCTCCAAAGAACACACGGTTTTCAGGCCCTGTAATGACCCACGAAGCCCAAAGGGTTGAAAAGCGGTTGGTCAACCCGCGACCTGAGAAATGGCGTGCCGGCGTAGCGGTTAGCCGAATGTTCTCGGTAAATTGAAAGCTTTCCCACCAATCCAGTTCGGTGATTCGTTCGGGCGCGATTCCCCAGCGTTCCAAATGGGCGCCTACGCCCAGCGCGGTAACGAATGGCAGATCCTGGTCTTTTAAACTTCGGATGGTCTTATAATCCAGGTGGTCGTAATGGTCGTGCGACAGGAGCACCAGGTCAATTTTCGGCAGGTTTTCCCAATGGTAGTTTTCGGAATAGGGGAAAGCTTTGGTGCCGACAAACGAAAAGGGTGAAACACGTTGGCTGAACACCGGGTCGGTTAAAATAACTTGTCCGTCCATCTCAATCAGGACGGTGGAATGCCCCAGCCAACAGATTTTTACGCCGTCGGTTTGCTGGTGAAAAGCGGCCCGGTCAACGGGCATGGTCTGGATGGTTGTAGTGGGTACCCGGTCGCCTTTGGTGAATAAAAATTCCTTCATAACTCTCAGGAAAGGCATATCTTCGGTTTGCATAGCGGTTGCTACCGGATTCTGAAATTTGCCATCTTTGAAATTCGGTGATTGTTGAATGCGTTGCATACGTTCACCGGTGGGCGAAGCGCCAAACGATGGATTCAGACGAACAATAAGAACAACGAGTACGGCCAGCGCGATGAGGATGGTCAACAGGATCATGATTATTTTGCCCATAATGTGATTGGTATGCGGATGCTTTTTGAAGGAAACAAACGGACTTGGCCGCTTGTTTTTGAAGCAAAAAAAAACCGCCTCTTTAGGCGGTTCTGTATGCATCTTTTATCCAAGATAAGTTTTCAATAATTTACTTCTCGAGGTGTGCCGTAGCCGGCGGATAGCTTTTTCCTTAATTTGACGTACCCTTTCTCTGGTCAGTCCGAAGCGTTCTCCGATTTCCTCCAGTGTCATCTCCTGGCAGCCAATTCCGAAAAACATCCGGATGATGTCGCTTTCGCGTTCGGTAAGGGTAGCCAGTGCGCGCTCAATTTCGCGGGCAAGCGACTCCATCATCAGGCTGCGGTCGGCATTGGGCGAATCGTTGTTGATCAGTACATCCAGCAAGCTGTTGTCTTCTCCTTCAACAAATGGCGCATCAACAGAAATGTGCCGACCAGATACCCGCAAGGTGTCGGCCACTTTTTCGGGAGGCAATTCCAGCGAGTCGGCCAATTCTTCAGGTGATGGTTTACGTTCGTTTTCCTGTTCGAATTTCGAAAATGCCTTGTTGATTTTATTCAACGAACCTACCTGGTTAAGCGGTAATCGAACAATACGCGACTGTTCAGCCAAAGCCTGAAGGATAGACTGACGAATCCACCACACGGCATAGGAAATAAATTTGAACCCGCGGGTTTCGTCAAACTTTTCAGCTGCCTTTATCAGTCCAAGATTTCCCTCGTTAATCAAGTCGGGAAGGCTTAAGCCTTGGTTTTGGTACTGCTTGGCAACCGAAACGACGAACCTTAAGTTCGCGCGGGTCAGTTTTTCCAATGCTGCCTGATCGCCTTTTTTAATCCGCTGTGCCAACTCAACTTCCTCTTCAACAGTAATCAGATCCTCTTTGCCAATTTCCTGCAAATACTTGTCAAGAGAAGCACTTTCACGGTTGGTAATCGATTTTGTAATCTTTAATTGTCTCATATACCCTTCTAAAAAAAATCGTGCAAATATAGACTTTTCAAGTCAATAATTCAAACTAATGAACCGCTTTGGCTAAAGCATTGAGCTTTGTTAATTCTAAGTAAACGATCGAAATACTAATTCATGCCGAATACAAAGTATGCCGGTTCTCCATTTGGATACAATCCTTCGATCAATACGCCTCCTTTAGCCTGGTTTATAATGCGTTTTAAATCATTAACCGCGCTAACCTCTTCCTTGTTCACATCGGTTATAATAAAACCTTCCTTTAAACCAGCATCTTTTAGTTTGCCTTTGTCCAGGTTGGTGATTTTAATTCCATGGCTTAAGCGAAGTTGGTATTTCTCGTTTTCTGTCAGTTCATCAAATTTAGCGCCAAGAAAACTATTGTCGCTCGCTTTGACGATTTCTGTATCTCCGTGCATGTTACGGAGGGTCACCGTGAATTGTTTCGGTTTGTTATCTCTTTTTATCAAAACTTTTACCTTGTCGCCTGGCCTGTGTTGACTGACTTGTTCTTGAAGTTGAGCGGTGGAATTGACGTTCACACCATTGATACTTAAGATAACATCTTCATCCTGAATGCCTGCTTCTTCCGCTGCACTATTTTCATTCACCTTGGCAACAAATACACCTTCAATCTTATCCAAATCGTATTTTTTTGCGATTTCAGCGTTGACATCGCCGATGTTTACGCCGAGTAATGCACGCTGAACTTGTCCAAACTCTTTCAAGTCGGTATAGACTTTTTCTACAATCGAAGCCGGAACGGCAAATGAGTATCCGCTGTATGAACCGGTTCTGGATGCGATAGCGGTATTGATCCCGACAAGTTCACCATTCATGTTGACCAAGGCCCCACCACTGTTTCCCGGGTTTACAGCCGCATCCGTTTGAATGAATGATTCAATTCCCATATCAACCCGATTGATGCCGATGTTACGACTTTTGGCACTTACAATGCCTGCGGTAACGGTTGAAGTCAGGTTAAACGGGTTACCGACGGCCAGCACCCATTCGCCAAGTTTTAAAGCATCAGAGTTTCCAAACTGAAGGTGCGGTAGATTGTCAATGTCAATCTTTAGAACCGCTAAATCGGTTGTTGGATCGGCACCAATCAACTTGGCCTCGTATTGCCGGTTGTCATTCAGCACCACCTGAATGTCGTCAGCACCGTCAATAACATGGTTGTTGGTCACAATATATCCATCTTCACTTAAAATGACCCCTGATCCGGCACCTTGCCTGATTTGTGGCGGTTGCTGCTGGTAGCGGTCGCCGTAAAACCACTCGTAAAATGGGTTACTGTGGTATTGACGGGCCTCTTGCTTCGACGATACTTTTACGTGGACTACAGCGTGTACCGAGCTGCCTGCCGCATAGGTCAGGTCGGGGGCTTCGCCCTGGGGAGCCGAGGGTAAACTGGCGTATCGCATGGGCTGTTCTTGCTGAATAGTGACAACCTGCGGTTCGTTGAAAAAACTGGTATATGCCCAGATGGCTATAAATGCACTGAAAAGTGCCACAGCAAATGTGAGTCCTACTCTTTTATAATCTTTCATCTTCTTCTGTGTATTTAAAGATTAATAGTTATTTTTTTTGAACGTGCTAATTTAACGCATAAAGAGTGCCAGTGTTTTTGGGTTTTTGTTTCATTTGAATTGTTTAACAAGTTTTAACAGCGATTTTGGATTGCAAGTAGCAATAAGTCAGTCTTTTTCGTTTTTATTGTCTTGAGGGCTAAAGCCTATCTGGTTGGATGACAATATGGTAAGGAAGTGTCCGGCTGGTTTTCAAAAAAACTGACATTATTTCATTAATATCGTTAACTTTGGTGCAAGGGTCGGCTGTGCAGTCTAATTCTTTTTCAATGGGGCAGAACATCAATAAAAACCAGAATACGTCCAGGAGACTAACCGTTTATTTTAAGAGAATTGTGATCAGTTCTACTTTGTTGATGACGGTGTTTGTCGCTACGGTCATCAGTGTTCACGAAATTTTGATTTTTCGTGACATTGCCCGCCAGCAAGAGGAATTGCATTTGGAAGAACACAAGGAGTTTGTTCGCGATTTAATCAATATCGAAGTTGAATACATCCGCACTCAAAAACGTTTTTTTGACGAACGCGTCATGAACAATGTCAAGCAAAACGTTTTTAGCGCCTACAACCTGGCCGAAAAAATTCATACCGATTATCGAACTAAGTTGAACGATGCTGAGTTGAAACAGCTGATTATTGATGCCATTTCGGTGCTCGAAACTTCGAATGACTACATGCAGGTCTTCGTTAATGACCTGAATGGGGAAGGCGTTTTCTACCCCGGAAATCCGGATTATCGGGGAGTTGACCTGTTGATGCATAAAGATATGAACGGCAACCAGGTTGTTCAGCGCGAACTTGATCTGTTGGAACAGTCAGCCGAAGGTTATGTACGCTATATTGATGGAAACCATTTGTCGGATGGTGATGATCTGCCCGAAAACAAGGTCGTTTTTGTCAAGAAGTTTCCGCAATTGAACTGGTATTTTGGTTCGAAAACCTACCTTGAGGATTATTACGATGAATTCAGAAATGAAATAGCCAGCAAGGTGAGTGCCGATCATTTTCGATATGGAGGCTACGTATTTATTAATGAGATGGACGGCGATCCGGTGGTGATGGATGGAATTCCGTATGAGGGGGATTTTAACTTGCTGGATGGCACCGATCCCGAAAAAATGGCTGTATTTGAATTGGAGCTGGAAACGATTGCCAACTCGCCTGATGGTGACTTTTTTTCGTACGAATGGAATAAAATTGGTGAAACCGAGAAAGTGCCCAAGGTCTCTTTTGTCAAGCCGGTTTATGAATGTAATTGGTTGGTTGGCGGCGGTTTTTACCTCGACGATATTTGGAGTGAAATAGCCCTGCAGCAGCAGCAATTGAAAAGAGACTTGATTCAGAACTTGCTCATTATTCTGATTATTTTGTTGGTGGTGATTGCTATTGAGTCGTTGATTATTTATCGTTTTAATTCAAATTTCAGGGCTGATTTCGAAAACTTCACCCGGTTTTTTAAAGCCGGAAAGTCGGGTTACCAGGCAATTGATATGGATAACCTGTATTTCGATGAGTTTAAGGAGATGGGCGCGGTGGCCAACGACATGATCCTTGAGCGTAAAAAAATTCACAGCCAACTGGTGTTGGAGCAAGAAAAAGCCCAGGAGTCGGACCGGTTGAAGACAGCTTTTTTGGCCAATATGTCGCATGAGATTCGTACGCCAATGAATGCCATCCTCGGCTTCTCCGGCCTTTTGAATGAGCAGGAGCTGTCGGAAAACGATCGAAAAACGTACCTCAGGCTCATTCAAAAAAATGGCGAGTTCTTGCTTCAGTTGATCAACGATATCATGGATATTTCGAAAATTGAGTCCGATCAGCTGACCATTATTCCAAACGATTTTCTATTGAACGACCTGCTCAGTGAAATTCAAATCCAGTATGGCGAAATGATGAAAAGTCAAGCTCATAAGAAGGTTCATTTTGAATTGAAAAATACACTTCCGGATCATTATATAGTGCGAACTGATAAATTGAGACTGAAGCAGGTATTGGATAACTTAATTGGGAATGCCTTTAAATTTACACCGGACGGAACCATTATTTTGCGGGTTGCCAAGCTTGGTTCGTGGTTGCATTTTAATGTGGTGGATACAGGAATTGGTATTGCCAGTGAAGACATTGAAGATATTTTCAAACGATTTACCCAGGCCCGGACGCATGCATCGGAAACGTATGGCGGAACCGGATTGGGTCTGGCAATATCACAAAAAATTGTGCATCTCCTTGGAGGCGATATTGGTGTGAAATCGAGTCCGGGTAAAGGGTCTGATTTCTATTTCTATATTCCCGGATAACAGCAGCGAATGTTGGTGGAGGTTTAAAATGATTGGTTTGAAGGAAGAGTCACCCGGAACGTTGAGCCTTCACCCTCCTTGCTTTTAATTTCCATACGCCCCTTATTCTTCTCGATGAAATCAGAACACAGGCGCAGGCCAATTCCTGTTCCTTTTTCGTTTTGGGTCCCAACTGCACTGATTGTATTTTTATTCTCCAGAATTTGTGTGATGATTTCTTTACTCATTCCCGTGCCCGAATCCGCGACAGTTAGGCTTACCAGATTGGCATGCTGTGTTGTTTTTATGCTTATGTTGCCTTCAGGAAAAGTAAATTTGATCGCATTGGAGAGCAAATTACGAACCACGGATTTAATCATTTCACGATCAGCATACACGCAGTGTTCTTCTTCGATATGAACGGTTATTTGAAGATTTTTATCGCGGATGGGGGCTGCAAACAGCTTGAGTGTGTGGCCAACGACTTCAGCTAAAGATACCGGTTCTGGTTTGACAATAAGTCGGCCGGTTTGACTACGGACCCAATTGAGCAGATTCTCGAGCAAATTATACGAATTGTCTACAATGTCGGCTGATTCTTCGATAATGGCCCTGAGTTCTTTTGGGTCTTGAATGTCTTGTTGTTTGATCAAGTCAAATACACTTTTAACACCACCAATCGGCCCTTTTAAATCGTGGCTGATCAAAGAAAACATCCGGTCTTTCTGCTCATTGAGTTCCATTAAGTACTGCTGTGCCTGCTCGTGCTCGAACCATAGCTTAATAAGCATAATGATGATGAGAAGCAGCAAGATAACCAGAATGTAAATGAAAGACTGGTGTTGCTCTTGTTTGGCAATTTCCTGCTCCAGAAGAACATTCTCCTTTTCCTTATTTTCAAGCGCATGTTGATGCTCTACATAAGCCAGTTTTAGATCATTTTCGTAGTTGAAAATGCTATCTCTTAGTACGATGTGCTTTTTGTAATGCTCCAGTGCTTTTCCCGGTTTATGGAGTAGTTCATACAACTCGGATATATTTTTCTGTTGTTCTTCCTCGAGTTCAACGATTTCCTGTTCGGTGGCAATTTCCAGTGATTTTAAATTGAATTTGAGTGCTTCTGCGTATTCTTGCTTCTTCTTGTAATAGTCGCCAATGATACCATAGGCGTCAGCCGCCCGGTCAAGCAGGCCTTCGTCGAGCGCTATTTCCAGCGCTTCATTGGCTAGTGTTAGGGCTTTCTCATCCTCATTTTGTTGTTGCGCAATATAGGCCAGCAGGTTGGCCGATGCTGATGTGCCAATCTTAAAATCCTTTGTCTTAGCGTAGTTTCTGGCTTCATTCAAAACGGGAATACTTTCCTGGTATTGACCCTTGAGAACGAGTAACCGGGCGATGTTTAGTCCCAGGTAGATTGAGGCGAGCGTGTCGTTGCTGTTTTTTGCGATTTCCTTGCCTGTGGAATAAGCATCAATGGCTTTACTGGTGTCGCTGATGGCGGCGTAAATGTTACCCAGGTTATTATACGTTTTTGAAATTTCCCGTTGATTGCCGATCTCCTTGCGAATCGGGAGTGCTTGTAAATAACATTCCAAGGCCCGGGCATAGTTTCCGCTGACTTTATATACAACGCCCATGTCATTGAGACAGTTGGCAAGATGTTCGGGCCGATCGAGCGTTTGTAGTTTAGCGAGTGACCGCTCGAAATAATTTTGTGCCGAATCGAGTTGACCGGCCTGGTGAAATTGTTTGGCCATGAGGTACCAACTATCAGCAATTTCGAAAGCATTGTTGATTTTCCGGGCCAGGAAGTTTGCTTCCCGGAGATAATCCAAACGGGGTGCCGGTAGTGAATCAATTTCGCCTGCTCCCAGCTTCTTGAGTGCTTCAATAGCCACCAAATCATTGGTGCTTTCCGCCTGAATCAATAGGCTGTCACCCGTCTGGGCCAATCCATTGATCGGAATCAGAAAAAACAGAAGGATGGGGTAGAAGAAGGATCTCATTTTTTTAGCTGGGCCTTCAAAATGCTTTTTAATTCATCAAATTCCTTTTCTTGAAAGCCAACGGAGCTGTAAATGATGGTTCCATCGCGGTCGATCAAAAAATTGCGTGGAATGAATTGTGATGCAAATTTGGAATAAATCTCCCGTGTCGGGTCGGCCATCAGGTTAAATGTGTAACCCTTGTCTTGTTTGAATTTGGCTACCTCTTCGGCTGTATGTTCCCGGCCGATGACCATCAATGTGAAATCAGGGTGGTCTTTGTATTGCTCAAAAATATCAGTTTGCACATGAGGCAGCTCTTTGAGGCACGGGCCACACCAGGTGGCAAAAAAATTGATCATAATGACTTGACCCTTGAGGTCGGCCACTGATTTTGGCTGCCCATTGGCGTCGGAGAATTCAAAGGCAGGTACTTGCTGGCCAACTTTCACGAGTGTTGACTTTTCTTCATCAGTTTGGCCAAAAACCAAAAGCGATGAGCCGAGTACCATGAACAATACGAATAACAGATTTAGGCTTTTCAGTTGCATTACCGAATTTTTTTGAGTTTAACGATCATTTGCGAAAAGGCATAATAAAACTTCCGGAGAACCACTCCGGAAGTTCTGTGCAATTATTTTGTTTGAATGTTTACAGGGAAACCAGAAAAGCGTTTACGTTTTGTTCAATCCGATTCTGAATTTCTTCAATTTCTGATTTCACAAACGAATCGCCTGTGATGTTCTCGAACAACTCGATGTAGCGTTCGGATACCGAGCTCACAAAATTGGCATCCATTGCAGGCACTTTTTGCCCGTCTTTTCCTTGGAAACCGTTTTCAATCAGCCATTGACGCACAAACTCTTTCGAGAGCTGTTTTTGTCCTTCTCCTTTTTTCTGACGCTCTTCGTAACCATCGGCATAAAAATAGCGCGACGAATCGGGCGTATGAATTTCATCAATCAGGTAGATTTTGCCGTCTTTCTTTCCAAATTCATATTTGGTATCCACCAGAATCAGGCCTTTTTCCGCAGCCATTTCCGATCCGCGCTGAAACAGCCGACGGGTGTAATCTTCGAGCATTTCGTATTCTTCCTTGCTCACCAAACCCTGTTCAATAATGGCTTCGCGCGAAATATCTTCGTCGTGGCCTTCGTCGGCTTTGGTGGTTGGTGTCAACAGTGGTTGCTCAAATTTTTGGTTTTCCACCATGCCGTCGGGCATCGGAACACCACAGATACTGCGCTTTCCGTCGCGGTACTCGCGCCACGCATGTCCGGTCAGGTAGCCACGAATTACCATTTCAACTTTAAATGGCTCGCAATGGTGACCAACCGTGACGTTGGGGTCAGGCGTTGCAATTTTCCAGTTGGGAACAATGTCAGCTGTCGCGTCTAAAAATTTAGCGGCAATCTGGTTTAATACTTGTCCCTTGTAAGGGATTCCCTCGGGCAGAACCACGTCAAATGCGGAGATGCGGTCAGAAACGACCATTACTAAATACTCATCGTTAATGTTGTAAACATCCCTCACTTTTCCATGATAGACATCTTTTTGCTTCGGAAAATTAAAATCGGTTCTTGTCAGTGCTTTTGTCATTTTCTGTCGTTTTTATCTTTTTTGAGTGCTTCTTTTTTGGCTAATTCTTTTTTGTAATAGGCGTCGTAGGCGTTTACAATATCACGCACCAGTCGATGACGAACAATGTCGTTGGCATCGAAATAAACAAAGGAAATGTCCTTGATGTTTTTCAGAATTTTTTTGGCCTGAACCAGACCGGACTGATGGACGGACGGCAGGTCAATCTGGGTTTCATCGCCAGTGATGATGAATTTGGCATTCATCCCCATACGGGTCAGGAACATCTTCAGCTGGTTGAGGGTGGTGTTTTGAGCTTCGTCCAGAATGACAAAGGCATCGCTAAGGGTTCGTCCGCGCATAAAAGCCAGCGGGGCAATCTGAATGATGCCGTCTTTCATAAATTCTTCCAGCTTTTTGGCCGGAATCATGTCCTGCAGGGCATCGTAGAGCGGCTGCAGGTACGGGTCAATTTTTTCCTTCAAATCGCCGGGCAAAAAGCCAAGCCGTTCGCCGGCCTCAACGGCCGGGCGGCTTAAGATGATGCGCTTGATTTCGCGGTTCTTCAACGCCCGGACTGCCAGCGCGATGGCCGTGTAGGTTTTTCCGGTTCCGGCCGGGCCAATCGCAAAAATCAGGTCCGAGGTCCGGCTTTTTTCTACCAAAACCCGCTGGTTTGGCGTTTTGGCGCGAATGGGCTTGCCATTAATTCCGTGGAGTAAAACCTCTTTTGAGTTTTCAATCTCAGATTCGATTTGCGAAAAATCATTATTCATCACTTGTTTAATTGTGTCGACGCTCAACACATTAAACTGGTTGTAATGATCGAGCAGCAAGTGGAACTTTTTTTCAAAAGCATCACTTTCCACTTCATCGCCCTGGATGATCAGCTGGTTGCCGCGGCTTACAATATTTAGTTTTGGGAAAAATGTTTTTATCAGGTCAATTTTCGTGTTGTTTACACCGTAAAACTCCAATGGATCAACACCTTCCAGAAATATTTGCTTCTCAAACATAGACTTGTTTCAAGTTCGTAATGCTAACAACAAAAATAGCAAAAATGTTGGGAGTTGCCGGAAAAAGAATTTCCATGTCTTCTGTTTCTAATAAAGCTGTGGCCCTATTTTTTCGCTATTTCAACCAGCAAATCTTCCACGAGTTTAATGGCTTCGGTCTGGCTGCACGAAAAATTATTCAGAAAAATGGCAAATAAAATGGCTTGGTTATTTTGGGTGATTATTTCACCGGCGTAGCAGCGCACCCGGGTCATACTTCCACTTTTGGCACGTAAACTTTGTCCGGGAAAATTAAGCGGGTTAAAAAAGTAGAGCGTTCCGTTGGGAACGTAGGGCAGACTGGTGAAGAACAGATCACTGTGCAAGCTTCTGTTCTTCATAAAATAGAGGATTTCAACCATCTGTCTGGTGGTGATTGCGTTGAAGTGCGATAAGCCGCTTCCGTCAGCCAGGAAACAGCCGTCCAGTGAGATGCCTCTTTTTTCCCAAAAGTCGGCAATGACATCCAGCCCTTTTTTAGTCGATCCTTCGCCGTGAGTTAACCATGCCAGGTATTTCAGCAGGTGTTCGGCAAAAAGATTAACACTTTCGTGGTTGGTAACCCGGATAATATCGATTAGTTTAGGTGAAACCGTATGGGCCAATGGATGAAGTGTCAAGTTGTCTGGCTCTTTTTTTTCATGAATGAAGCCCGCCACGCTCAGGCCCGTTTCTGTTAGCCGGTTTTTTAGTTCCCAAGCCAGTAATAACGGCGGATTTGGAACTGCGGCTTTGATAACAAAGTCGTTCCGCCCTTTGGGAATTGTTCCGCGAATGATGTGCTTGTCCGACTTTGGCGCGCCAAACACATAAGCCAAATCGCGGTTGATATTGGATGACTTCACTTGATTTTCTAGTTCCAAGCCGGGAATAAAAGGACTGGTATGTTTGATTCGGGTGGGCTGGCCAGCCTGTGGTGGCGACGCAAAGTGAATTTTGTACAGGTTGTCGTACACCGATAAGCCACTGGCGCCGGCTCCGTAGTAGTTGCCAAGGTCTTCCCAAATCCAGGTGTTCGGAATCATTTGATCTTCGAAAATCGTGGCATCGGTTACCAGGTTTCCGGCAATGTGAACGATGTTTTTCTCATGAAGGGCTTTCAACCAGTGGTTTAGAAAGTGGTTGTCGAGGTAATGTTCCTTGAAATAGTCGGATCCCAAAGTCGGATCGCCTCCTCCAACAATAATCAAATCGCCAAAGAGTGTGTCGTTTTTTATTTCTCCCGAATAGGCCAGCTGGGTTTCGAACCGAAAGTCGGGGCCCAGTATTTCAAGAGCCGTGGCTGTGGTAATCAGTTTGAGCGTAGATCCCGGCACCAGGCTTAATTGAGGATCGGTTTGTGCCAGCACTTCACCGGTTTCAGTGTCCTGCAAAAAAACGCCAATGCCTGCGTGTTGCAGGGCGGGGTTATTTTTCCAGGCTTCAACCTTATTTTTGAGCGATTTGTGGATTTGCTGCGCGGCGCCCGGCATAACCATACAGAACAGGAACAATATTGCGGGAATGAAGCTTCGATTTGTCATAGCGTTTGATTTACCCCACGTGGCTTATCGGCGCTTGTCTGTTAATTCCATTGTTTCTTCGCCGTGCCATGGAGAAAACGAAAATATAAATATTCGATCAGCTAGCAGGTCTTGTTCGGAGAAAAGTCACCAATAATTGTAAATTTGCTGGGAACTTATTCATTTCAACAGAAAAAATTTGAAGTCATGTTGAAGACCATCCTGATTGTTGGCACCGGCGGTTTTTTGGGCAGTGTGGCCCGCTACCTAACACAGATTGCAGTTGAGCGATGGCTGCACAGCGCTTTTCCTTGGGGAACTTTTGTGGCCAACATGGCCGGATGTTTTATCATCGGACTGGTGTTCGCCTTTTCGGAACGCGGAAATTTACTCACCCCGGAATGGCGAATTTTTTTTACCGTCGGATTTTGTGGCGGATTTACAACCTTCTCATCCTTCGCGTATAACAACCTGACCATGTTGTCGGAAAACAATCTGTTCCAGCTGTTCGGCAATGTGGGCTTGAGTGTGGTTCTCGGCATTTTTGCGGTTTACCTCGGAATTGTTGCTGTACGATTAGTCTACGCCTGATTTTCGTTTTTTGAAATTACCGGGCAAATAAAGATCGGATTGACTCATTTCGTTTATTCGCCCCGATGAATAATGTAGAAACTTTCTACATCTACACGGGTAATCCCCATGCGAAATAGCGGGTTTTGTGCTTGTTTTATTTGTGTTTTATTGCCTTTAAGATTTTTGTAATCAGTGGTTTATTGCTTTTAAACGACTGGGGTGTCTTTTTTTGGCACATTTATCCCTTATTGGTAGGGTGTAGAATTTTAAATATAAATGTTGAATCAAAAAAATTGAAAGAGTTATGAAAAAAGGAATGATAATGACAGCCGCAGTAATTGTTCTCGGAATTAGTTTACCATCCGGAGTAATGGCAGAAAATACCAACCAAAACGTGGTCGTTGCCCAGCAGGAAGTTCAGTACGAAAAAATGAATGTTGAGGATCTGCCCGAAGCAGTTACCCAAGCCATTTCTGAAGGCTACGCCGACTACACCCTTTCGGAAGCGTATATGGGAACTGACGGAAGTTACAAAGTTAAGTTGACCAAAGGAGATGAAAAAGTTAAGGTGTTTTTCAATGCCAGCGGAGAGTTTCTGAAAATTGAACAAGGAGACGATCAAGCTGGTGACGAAGAAGTACCTGTTGAATAAAATAGCAGGAAATCATCTGTTACTTGGATGCTAATTGAGAGTAAGTGTCTTTGGCCCCTGTCGAAAAGAAGAAATTCTAGTTGACAGGGGTTTTTTATTAAACATTTTGTTGATGGATGAGCTTATACTAATTGTAACGATTACCCGTTAAAAATTGTAGTTCCCGAACATTCAACGTGTATGGAGATATTTTATGGCTAGCATTCTGATAATAGATGATGATGTTACTTTTTGTTTAATGCTGAAAACCCTGCTTGAAAAAAATAGTTACAGGGTAACGACTGCATTTTCACCGGTCGATGCGAAACGATTAATTCAGAGCATGGCTTATGATGTGGTGCTTACCGATTTACGTATGCCCGAAATCAGCGGGATGGAGTTAATTCGTTGGGTGAAAAAGCAGTCGCCTAAAACGCAGATTGTGATGATGACCGGCTATGCCGACATTGGTACAGCCATTGAATCAATCAAAAAAGGCGCTTTCAACTACATTCCCAAGCCACTAAGTCCGGACGAAGTGCTGAATGTGGTTAAAGAAGCGCTGGATGCATCGAGCGACAATTCTTCCAAGGAGCAGATTTCAAAAGCTGAGCTTCTTCAGTCTGATTATCAGGAAGGAGTGAGCAGCCAGTCCCGAAAAATGAGTCAGCACATCCAGTTGGTGGCTCCAACGCCCATTTCAGTTTTGATTGTCGGCGAAAGCGGAACCGGGAAAGAATATGTGGCCAAGTTGATTCACGCAAAAAGTAAACGGGCAGGCAAGCCATTTGTAGCGGTTGATTGCGGCGCCATTCCAAAGGAATTGGTAGCGAGTGAGTTTTTTGGTCATGTAAAAGGTTCATTTACAGGAGCTATAGCCGATAAGGTCGGTAATTTTGAGGCCGCCAATGGTGGCACCTTGTTTTTGGATGAGGTCGGCAATTTGCCATACAACAGCCAGATTCAGTTGTTACGCGTGCTTCAGGAGCGGCTGATTAAACCTGTGGGAAGCAACAGGGAAATTACCGTCGATGTGCGCATCATTGCAGCAACCAACGAAAATTTGCTCTCCGCCCAGGATAAGGGCGAGTTTCGCGAAGATCTTTACCACCGGCTCAATGAGTTTCAGATTAACGTCCCTCCACTTCGGGCACGCCAGCAAGACATCATGTATTTTGCGCACTATTTTTTAGAGCAGTCCAATCGTTATCTTGACAAGTCGGTTCAGGGATTTGATAAAAGTCTGGAGCCGGTCTTCATGAATTACTCCTGGCCGGGCAACCTGCGCGAAATGAAAAACGTCATCAAGCGGGCCACCTTGTTAGCGCACGGCAAATGGATCACCTTAAATGAAATTCCTGCTGAAATTTATTCCGGTTCGCAAACCAGCCATTTCGCCTTGTACAATGAGAAGGATGAAAATGAGTCGATTTTGAAGGCGCTGGAAGCCACCAATTATAACAAGAGTCAGGCAGCCCGTCTGTTGAAAATTGATCGGAAAACCCTGTACAACAAACTGAAAACTTACAAGATTCAGCTGCCTGAGCGAGACAAGTAAGCTCGCCTTCCCGGGCGCTGAGTGCGCGCCCGGTGATTGTTATTCCAGGTGGTTTAATCATTGTTGGTCGTTTCTAAACCATTCAGACGAATGATAAATTCCGAGATCCTTATTTCAAGGGGTGTTGTTCAGCTGATAGTCCGCTTGAATTGTTTTTACCAGTTCCTTCGCCTGGCGTAAAGCTACTTCTGCTGTTTCCCGCCATTGCTTGTCGTTCAATCGGTTTTCCTCCAGTTCATATAGATGTTGGGCAAGCCCGGTGGCGTCCAGTTGCAAAAACATGGAGCGCATTTTATGGGCCAGTTCGGCCAGGTCATTCCTATGCCTTTCGCTAAGCAAGTTTTCGAATTCTTGCAGGTTTTGCCGGGTTGACTGAATAAACGAATCCAGAATTAAACGCAAGCTGGTCTGGTCGCCTTGAGCAAATGCTTGTATTTTTTTTACGCTGTAGGCCAAATGGTCAGGCGTTTGGTTGTCGTCTCTGTTTGTCATCACGGATTGCTGTTTGGTAAATGGGTTCGTCTAAAACCTAAATCTTATACGGTTCTACTTGGTAACAAGCCGGTTGGGTAAATTGTTAGTTAATGATCCTTTTATTCCACATTTTCAGGTGTTTGAAGTAACATGTTCCGGCTGCGGTTAGTATAACTTAGAGCACTGAAGCACAACAAGCGAGCACGTAAACTTTTGAAATGAAGGAGGATTCTTGAGTGCTGCTTCCTTCAAATGCCAATTAAAACTTAAAAGTACAATGTAATGAAAGGGAAAGCGAGTTTGCTGAAAGTTTATATTTCAGAATCGGACAAAATCGGTTCGTCTCCCTTATACGAGGAAATTGTGGCCGAGGCACGCAACCAGGGATTGGGCGGAGCGACTGTCCTTCGCGGAATACTGTCGTTCGGAGCAAGTCATTCCATTCACACCATGAAGATTTTCGCACTTTCGAGTCACCTACCCGTGGTGGTGGAAATTGTGGATACGGAGCCGAATATCAAAAAATTTGCAGTCCGGGTGAGCGAACTGATTGACCAATCGAAAAAAGGAGCATTGGTCACCATTCAGCCTGTCGAGGTGATGGAGTACAAGCCGGGCGATAAGTATAATCAATTTAAATCGTTCTGAAAGTTCACGATTTAGACCCCGGCGAATCCCTGCTTGTTTTCATGGCGGGTAAATTTCGATTGACCAAATAAAGCTGAACAGTGAATCTTGACTCTTTTGAGGTATGGAGGAGTTAAATTTAGGTTATTCATCGGGGCAATCATACATAAATATCGACTGGATTTTCTATCTTTGCAACGGTTTTTTTAAATCGAAATTTAAGATCATTAATAAGTTTAATATCAAAACCATAAATCATGTTAATTAATAACGTCGTTGGTAGAGAAATTTTGGATTCTCGCGGTAATCCTACAGTAGAAGTTGAAATTACGCTGGAATGCGGAGCTATTGGTTTAGCTGCAGTTCCGTCAGGCGCTTCAACAGGTGAAAACGAAGCGCTTGAACTGCGTGATGGCGACAAAGGCCGTTACCTTGGAAAAGGTGTTTTAAAAGCTGTTGAAAACGTAAACAATGCCATTGCCAAAGAAATTATTGGCATGGATGCTTCAGACCAGGTTGGAATCGACCGCAAATTGCTGGAACTTGACGGCACCAAAACAAAGTCGAAATTGGGTGCCAATGCCATGTTGGGTGTTTCTTTAGCGGTTGCCAAAGCAGCTGCCAATGCGCTTGACCTACCTTTGTATCGTTACATTGGTGGCGCCAATGCCAAAACTTTACCTGTTCCGATGATGAATATCATCAATGGTGGATCTCACTCTGATGCGCCGATCGCTTTCCAGGAATTCATGATTCGCCCGATTGGTGCGCCTTCGTTCCGCGAAGGTCTGCGTATGGGTGCTGAAGTTTTCCACAGCCTGAAAAAAGTATTGTCGAAACGTAACCTGAGCACCGCTGTTGGTGACGAAGGTGGTTTTGCTCCTGCACTGGATGGAACCGAAGATGCATTGAACTCAATTATCGAAGCGATTAAAAACGCGGGCTACAAGCCAGGTCGCGCTGAAGATGGAGGCGATGTTTCCATTGCGTTAGACTGTGCCGCTTCTGAATTCTACAGCGACGGTGTTTACGATTACAGCAAATTTGAAGGCGCCAATGGTGCTAAGCGCAACTCGGAAGAGCAAGCGGCTTACCTGGCCGAATTGGTAGCTAAATTCCCGATCGATTCAATCGAAGATGGAATGGATGAAGGCGACTGGGACGGATGGGTAAAACTGAATGCTTCGATTGGTGACAAATGCCAGTTGGTTGGCGACGACTTGTTCGTAACCAACGTAGAGTACCTGAAAAAAGGTATCGAACTGGGTGCTGCCAACTCCATCCTGATTAAAGTAAACCAAATTGGTACCTTGACTGAAACTTTGGACGCCATTGAAATGGCACACCGTGCAGGTTACACTTCTGTAACGTCTCACCGTTCAGGCGAAACAGAAGATTCAACCATTGCTGACATTGCTGTTGCTACCAACTCTGGTCAAATCAAAACCGGTTCATTGAGCCGCTCCGACCGTATGGCAAAATACAACCAACTGCTTCGTATCGAAGAGCAATTGGGCGCTTCAGCCATCTACGGATACAAAAAAGTTTACAAGAAGTAATTCTTGACGAACCGATATAACAAGAGCCGCTTTCTGAACAGAGAGCGGCTTTTTTTGTGTCGGGCAAAGTTGATACTATCGTTTGGCTCGTTTATTTGCCGGAATGTTGATCACACCCGCGCCATCAACCAGCCATCTGCCATCTTCAAGAGTTAACCTTAAGCTCAGCCTAAAGTCCGGCCAGTCAACTCCTTTCACAAGGACGTAAGTTGAATCCTGCTTGTCGACTTCAAATCCTTTGTCCGGATAATCCTGGGCATCAAAAATCGGATCAAATCCAAGTCCGAGTTGCGGATCATTTTTTTCAGCTGCAACCAGCATGTTTTCCAGTTCCAACTTGAAGCCGGTTGTCACAACGGATTGGCTGTTGACCCAATCCAACAGTCCGATGTTCGGATTTTTGGCATTACAAAACACGACATAATTGTTGATGAACTGAATGGCAACTTCGCAGTTAGGTTCAACCTGAATGACAGTGTTTCCCTTGATGTTTTCGCTGGTTGAGTTGGCTGGCTGACAAGCCCATAATGCCACTCCGAGAATAATCATCTCAATTTTCATTCTAGTTTCTCTTAATGTTTTTGGAGGAGCGTGAGCAGTTTTCGGTCGAGTTGGTGTCCGTGCCAGTCTTCATAGGCCACATCTTCGCGATTCGAATCGAGCAGGCCAAACTCGCCCCTGAAATTCCACAGGCCCCAGCCAATGTTGTTTTCTGTCAGAATGTTCAACACGTCGCCAAACCAAGCCAGGAAAACATCGTGTGGTGTTTTGATCCAGCAACCACATTCGCCGCAATGAACGCCCACGCCCTGTTTGGCCAGGTCAATCCAAGGTTGATAAAAGTCTTCCAAATCTTTTTTGCTGTAATAACGGCCGTCAATCATTCCGGGCCACTTCGGATCGGGGAGGTTGTCGGGGTCTTTGAATGCCCAGGGCGCTTTGTAATGCGAAATGTAGTGCGGAAAATAGCCCCGGCAACTCTGGGCAATATCCAGGTCTGCAATTTCGGGGATCACGGAGCTGCCGGTATCGTTGCCATCGGCAATGACGAGGTGATTTGGATTGGCCTTGCGAATGGCCTTTGAAGCATTGAGAGCGACTTTTCGGTAAACGTCACCCGGTACTGAGCTTCTTTTCGAGTGCTGGTCGTTCATATCTTCGCGCATGCCGGGCTCGTTCACCAGGTCAAAGCTCACCTGCTCATTGGTCAAATCCTTGTAACGGTTTCCCCAAAAGTTCCAGTGAAAATTGAAGGCATCCTGGGCGTCCTGATCTTTCCATAAATTGTAGGGCTCATGAAATCCGGAATTGACACAGTAGCCTGGTGCCCGATGGAGGTTGAGGCTCATATGCAAATGATACTTGTTTGCGAGCATCACCAGCCTGTCCACTTCTTCCACTTTCTTTTCATCAATTTTGTACACTTCATCGGGCGTAATTTTTCGACTGTAATCAATATCGAGATAACGCGGATAAGCCATGGGCAGGCGAACAAAATCAAACCCCCAGTCTCGCATCCAGCGAAAATCATCTTCGGTGGTTTTGTTTTGATGATTGCCGGGGCGGGGCTCCGGCGAAAACAAGTCGAGCAGGTTGAAGCCCCGCCACCGGGGCAACTTGGTTTGCGCGGGCAACAACATACCGGCTGCCGAAAGTGGGCCGCCAGCCAATCCCACCAGGGAGGTGGCTACGCCTGCATGTTTCAAAAAATTTCGTCGATTAAGTGGATTGTTTTTTATCATGATAGATTTAGTGCTTGCTTCAAACCGATGATTCACTTATTTCCTTAACTGAGCAAAATCATTCGCACCAGTTCGGCAATTCCAGCCGTAATAAGAACCGTCAAAAGTGCATAACCATACGAAAACTTGTTAAAATAAGATAGTCCATAAGTCAAATTCCTGATGGCAAGAATCCAGACAACAAAATACGTGACCGGATGACTATAGAACAGCAGATCGAGGTTCTGGGTGATTACAGCTGGAATAATTAAAATCAGCCCGATAGCCAGGTAGATCAGATAGGGAATCAATGAATAAGCGACAACCAGCTGAATTTGAGTTTTGTTTGCTTCTCCCTTAAAGATTTTGCCTACCCCCCAATAAGTCAGTGGCAATACAAACCGAATGACGATTATTCCAGCTAGCGCGAGTGTGACGACTCCGACTAGCAGTCCCGCAAGTTTGCTATCGTCAAATAATCCCAGGTATTTTTTGAGATGGGAAATCCCCATACCTATTGTAATTAAAGCCACAAGGAGGTTCATTGTGAATCGATTTTCTGATTCATCTTTTGTTGCCAAATACTCAAATGTCGCAAGTGGAGAAATCCAGATAGAAAGAAGTGGTCTCATTCCGTATTAGATTAGTGGTTGTTCAGGCTATGCAAGATACGATTTTTATAATAAACAGAGCCGTTGTTCCATGTTTTGTCCTGTTGGCGGTGTCCTGTTTGGTTTCAATTCTTCCAAGCCGGTGTTGGCTGAGTTTATCCTCGCTGTTTTTACTTGGTTTCTCCTTTGTTTAAACTAGCTTTCTACTATTGAGCTAACAGAAACCTAACAGAAACCTAACAGAAAGTATGGATTTGATCCGGCTGGTGTTCAGTCAGGATTTCGCTTGAGTTGGACGCCCGGGCTGCTCGAAATACCGGTCACAAACAGGAGGCAGATTCAGAAGTAAGTCTGGAGCGACCTGCCTGTGGAGAGGTTTGGCTTGCCTGCAGGGGGCCGTTTGAAAAAACAAGGGAGGGAAATAGCGAAAAATGCTCTCCAATGTTGCTATGGAAATTGAGGGTGTCGGCACTGGGTGAATACTGTCTAATGTTTTGTTAGTCAGTTTGTTGGTTTTGCTGCGCTTCATTTCTTTGGTTCTTTTTGGGAAAAATAGCCCCCTGTTTTGGGAAATATATCCCGCCACTGGGACGCGCATCAATGCTCTTTGGGAATAATCTGACGCGCGTCTTCCCGTTTTCAATCTATTTTAGTAGGTGTAAAACTACGGGCAGAAACTTATGGATAAAATGCATAAAGACTTGAAACGACTTTCCTGGATTATCGCGATGGTTGTGATTGGATTAGTTGTCGCATTGATCGTCCTGGTTAATATCATGTTTTGATTTGACCGAAACAAGTTGATGCCTCCTAATTTAAACATTGTGTTATGAACTTAATGAAATTGAAAAGAACTTACCTGTTTTTTGTGCTCATCGGCTTGGTATTTAGCCAATGCACGGCGTCAAAGAAAGCTGAGGAATCAGCAGAATCTCCCAGCGGACTTGAAATGGCCAAACGGATGGCCGACTCGGAAATGGTTCATTTCCCAAAAGCTTCAACCGTTGATTTTAATCCCGAAGGCAAATGGAGCTATACGCCCGGTTTGGTGTCCATGGCCATGATGGAAATCCATGCAGCGACAGGGGATGATAAATATTATGAGTACGCAAAGGGTTACGCCGACCAGTTTATTAATGAAGAAGGCGTTGTTACGCAGTACAAACGAAGCGACTTCAATATTGACAACATCAATTCGGGGAAATTCCTCTTCGATTTGTATGAAAAGACTGGCGATGAACGCTATAAGAAAGCCATTTTTCAGTTGCGTGACCAGCTGAACGACCATCCGCGCACTTCGGAAGGTGGCTTTTGGCACAAGCAACGCTACCCGCACCAAATGTGGCTCGATGGCCTTTACATGGGCGCACCGTTTTATGCCGAGTTTGGCAAAACATTCGGCGAGCCTTCCGCCTTCGATGATGTGGTTAACCAGTTTGTTACCGTTCATAAACATACCTACGACCCCGAAACCGGCTTGAATTACCATGCCTGGGACGAAAGCCGCGAGCAACGCTGGTCTGATCCCGAAACCGGACAGTCGCCACACTTCTGGGGGCGTGCGATGGGCTGGTATGCCATGGCCCTGGTTGATGTGTTGGACTATATCCCTTCGGACCATCCGGGACGGGAAGATGTCATGGATATTTTAAAAGAAGTAGCCGCCGGAATCAAAAAATTTCAGGATGAAGAAACCGGCCTGTGGTACCAGGTACTGGACCAGGGCGATCGCGAGGGGAACTACCTGGAATCGTCGGTTTCCAGCATGTTTACCTACACTTTGTTGAAAGCCACCCGTTTGAATTACATCGATCAGCAATATCGCGCAGTAGCAGAGAGAGCATACGATGGTATGCTGAAGAACTTCATCAAGGAAAATGAAAACGGCACCATTAGTCTGACCGATGTGTGCTCGGTTGCCGGGCTGGGCGGTGATCCCTACCGCGACGGATCCTACGAATATTACATCAGCGAGCCAGTCAGGGATAATGATCCCAAAGGTGTTGGACCTTTTATTCTGGCTAGTTTGGAAATGAATAAATAAATAAATCAAACCTAATCTTAAAAGTATGACAGACTTTAAAAAAGAAAAGCAAAGAGGTCTACGCATGAAAACTTTTCGCGTAGGAGTACTTGTCTTGGGTCTCTTTTTTATGGTGACCAGTAGCTTGTTTGCCCAACAGGTTACGGTTAATGGAACAGTGATCGATGCCAGTACAAATGAACCTGTTCCCGGAGCCAATGTGGTGATGAAGGGAACAACAAACGGAACCATTACCAATTTTGATGGAGAGTTTCAGCTTTCAGTTCCGTCGGATGCCACCCTGCAGATTTCCTTTATTGGCTATGCGCCACAGGAAATCGCAGTGAATGGAAGGACAACCATCAACGTGTCGCTGGAAACGGACACCAGAGAATTGGATGAAGTCGTGGCCATTGGCTATGGCACCATTAAGAAGCGCGATATCACGGGTTCGGTCGCTTCGGTTTCCGGAGACGACCTTCAGACCATTCCGGTAGCCAGCGCAGCCGAAGCCATTACCGGTAAACTGGCTGGTGTTCAGGTGTTATCTACCGAAGGTTCACCCGACGCTGAAATGCGAATCCGCGTGCGTGGTGGAGGTTCTATCACACAGGACAACTCTCCTTTATTTATTGTTGACGGATTTCCGGTCAACAGCATTTCCGACATTGCACCTTCCGATATTCAATCGATCGATGTTTTGAAGGATGCGTCATCAACGGCTATTTATGGATCACGTGGTGCCAATGGGGTAATTATAGTAACCACCAAAAGCGGCCAGGCCGGGAAAGTGACCGTCGGATACAATGCCTACTATGGTTTCAAACGGATTGCCAACAAACTCGATGTTCTGGACGTGGAAGACTACGTGAACTGGCAATATGAATATGCCGTTTTGGATAACGGAATTGAAGAGCTGGAGTCGTATGAACGGTATTACGGCGCCTGGCAGGACAAGGACATGTATGCCGGTAAAGTTGGAAACAACTGGCAGGAACAGGTGTACGGTCGTACCGGTGAAGTGTTTAATCACGACCTGAGTGTGCGCGGTGGAAGCGATAAAATGACCTATTCGTTCAACTACGCCCACATTGATGAAAAAGCAATCATGGTTGGTTCAGACTACAAGCGGAATAACCTTTCGTTGAAGATGAACCACAAGCCGAATGATAAAGTTGAACTGGCTTATTCCTTCCGTTACTCTGACACCAAGGTCAACGGTGGTGGAGCCAACGAGCAGAATGAAGTGTCTTCGGCCGACTCGCGCCTGAAGCACAGTGTCACCTACTCACCAATCCCATTGGGAGGCTTAACGACTGGCGAAACCGATGAATCAATTGCCAGTTACCTGGTGAATCCGATAATTGCTGCTGCCGATAACGATCGTGAGCAATTTCGCAAAAACTACAACATGGCGGCCAGCTTTTCATGGGATATCATCGATAACCTGAATTTTAAGTCGGAAGTTGGCCTGGATAACTATAATTACAATGACAATCGTTTTTACGGGTTGACAACTTACTATGTGTCCAACACGCCGACTGCTGAAAATCAAGGAATGCCAGCTGTAATTCTGCGCGACCGCAAGCAGGAGCGTTTCCGCAATACGAATACCCTTTCGTATGATTTCAACGATTTATTTGACGACGACCACAGCCTGAATCTTCTGGTCGGGCAGGAGTTGATCGAAACCAAAACCAATCAGCTTACTTCTGTGATTCATGGTTTCCCAACGCTATTTACCTTTGGTCAGGCCTTGAAATTGACCACCCAGGGCACACCGCAATCAACCGATAACAATTACAGTCCGGATGACAAATTGCTGTCGGGTTTTGCCCGTGCAAGTTACGACTACAAAAGTAAGTACCTGGTTTCGGCAACGTTCCGCGCCGACGGTTCGAGCAAGTTTTCGGACGGTAACCGCTGGGGATATTTCCCATCAGCCGCGGTGGCGTGGCGTGTTTCTTCGGAAGATTTTATGGAATTAACTTCCAACTGGCTGGACGACCTGAAATTGCGTGTCAGCTATGGTACCGCCGGTAACAACAACATTCCTTCGGGACAGATGACACAATCATTCGAATCGCGAAACAGCTCTTGGATGAATGGATTCGACAGCTACTGGGCAGCGTCAAAAACCATGGCCAATCCCGATTTGAAATGGGAAACAACGTATACCCGGAACGTTGGTCTCGACTTTGCCCTCTTCAACAGCCGCCTGAGTGGAAACTTCGAAGCCTATTTAAACAATACCAAAGACCTGCTGATTGAATTTCCGGTAGCAGGAACCGGTTACGATACGCAGTTCCGGAATATGGGTGAAACCGAAAACAAGGGGATTGAGCTTTCATTAAACTACATCGTTCTTGATAAGAAAGATTATGGCTTAAGCTTCAACTTCAATATTGGATTCAATAAAAACGAGATCAAGTCGCTGGGTATTATGGAAGACTTTGGCGAAACAACAACCTGGGCTTCAACCGAAATTGGCGATGACTTCTGGATTTCCGAAGGAGGTTCGGTAGGCGAAATGTATGGTTACCTGTCTGACGGACGTTATGAGGTTTCCGACTTTGAAGGATATGACGAAACCAGCGAAACCTGGATTTTGAAGGATGGGGTGGCCAATGTGAATAACATTGTTGGAACACCAGCGCCGGGTGTGATGAAACTGAAGAATATCACCGGTGACGATGAAATGTTGACAATCGACGACAGGACGATTATTGGCGATGCCAACCCGCTGCATACTGGGGGTTTCACGCTCAATGGGCGCGTTTATGGCTTCGATATGGCCGCCGTGTTTAACTGGAGTTATGGCAATGATATCTACAATGCCAACAAAATAGAATATACTTCGTCAACAGCACGCTACCAATATCGCAACATGATTGACATCATGGCGGAAGGCAATCGCTGGACCAATATTGATGAGGCAACCGGTCAACTGGTTACCGATCCGGCGACTTTGGCCAGCATGAATGCCAACACCACCATGTGGTCACCCTATATGGATCGTTATGTATTTAGCGACTGGGCGGTTGAAGATGGTTCATTCCTACGTTTGAGCACCCTGACCTTGGGGTATACCTTACCTTCGGACTTGACTAAAAAAATGAACATTCAGAACCTGAGGTTTTATGTCACAGGCTACAACGTATGGTTGCTTACCAACTACTCTGGATTTGATCCCGAAGTTTCAACAAGGAGGAAAACAGCGCTGACTCCCGGGGTTGATTATTCAGCCTATCCACGAAGCAGACAACTTGTTTTCGGCTTAAACCTTAATTTTTAAACTGAATTGAATATGAAAAAAATAGTATATATCATCGGAATCTTTGTTGCGGCACTCACGGTGTCATGCAGCGACGACTACCTGGATGCCCCCACCAAATCATCGCTCGACGAGTCTGTCATTTTTTCGACTCCTGACTTGGCGAAAGGTGCAGTTGACGGGATTAAAATTCCTTTCGCAGAAACCAACTCCTACCGCGGGCGTTTCATCCCATGGTACGGAATGAATACCGATGCCGAATGGTACAACTCTTCGGAGAATACAGGAGCCAATGCTGATTTGGTAACCTACAATGCTGCTCCAAGCAACTCAAATATGAACAGTACCAACAATGCCTGGGCTAAAATGTACGAAGGCATCGAGCGGGCTAACATCTGTATTCGTGGCTTAAGGACCTATGGAAATCCGGAACCCGGAACGGAACTGGGTTATTTGCTGGGTGAAGCCCTGACTTTGCGGGCGGTTTATTATTCCGACCTGGTCAAAGCATGGGGCGACGTGGTTGCCCGCTTCGATCCAATTTCAACCGAAACACTTTACCTGCCCAAATCAGATCGTGATACGATTTACAAGCAGCTGCTTGTTGATTTGGAAGAAGCCGCTACCTTGGTGCCCTGGCCAAACACAAACAATGCTACCAGTACGGTGGAACGCGTCAATAAAGCCTTTGTAAAAGGTTTGCGTGCCCGCATTGCATTGGCTGCTGGTGGATTTTCTCAGCGTCCGGACGGGATTCGGAAGAGTAATGATCCGGATCTGGCTTCAAATGAAATGTATGCTCTGGCTCTTCAGGAATGTGTTGACGTGATCAACAGCGGCTCAGCCAGGCTGGAGCCGATGTTTGAAACAGTATTTAAGAAGAATAACCGGGATATTATTGCAGCTGGTGGCGAAACCCTTTGGGAAATTCCTTTTGCCGACGGACGTGGCCGCGTGGTGTTTACCTTTGGTATCCGCCATCGTAGTGTTGATCAACACACCGGACAAGCCCGCGGGGGACAGGCAGGACCAGTACCGAACTTGTTTTACGACTATGATCTAGCTGATACCCGCCGCGATGTAACGTGTGTGCCTTATGAGTGGGGAACAGCCAACACGGATGGATTTGCCCAGCAGCAGCTTTTGGAGTTAGACACCTGGCAGTTTGGTAAATATCGTTACGAATGGATGGATCGTTATGTGACTTCAACCAACGACGACGGTGTCAATAAATTATACATGCGCTATGCGGAGATTGTCCTGATGGCAGCCGAAGCAGCCAACGAATTGCAAGGGCCGACAGCCGCAGCTCCCTACCTAAAAATGATTCGTCAGCGGGCCTTTCCTGCCAGTGAGTGGGCCACCAAGGTTGATGCTTATGTCAATGCTTTGACCACCAAAGAAGCCATGTTTGACGCGATTGTGGAGGAACACAAATTTGAGTTTACAGGTGAAATGCTCCGCAAAGAAGCTTTGATTCGCTGGAATCTACTGAAAGACAAATTGGATGAATCAAAAGCCAAAATGTACGATCTGCGTGCCCAGACGGGAGACTATGCCGATGTCCCAACAACTCTTTATTACAGTTATGCTGAAGATGGTGAATCGCTGGTGATCTACGGATTAAACCGGGGTGAAACTGAAGATAAATCAGCAGAGTACGAGTTTAACGAAACATGGGTGGCACCGGCTGAACTGGAAGACACCAAAATTGAATCAATTTATGCACGAAACCCCAACGAATATCAGTACTGGCCAATCTGGCAAGTATTCCTGGATGCCAGTAACGGGCAATTGACAAACGATTATGGTTACTAATAAATTGACAGGTATGAAAAATAGAATAAAAAATATAGGATTTATCATTGGGTTGTTCTCCTTGCTTTTTGTAGCATGCGAGGACAAGATTGACCCAATTGTGGAAGAAATTCAATTCGAACGGGTGTTTACGCCCCTCGAACTGACGACTAGGATCAGAAATATGACTACAGCTGAGATTAGCTGGAACCTTCGGGAGGATGCGGACTCCTATGTCATTGAAATCAGTGAAGATAGCCTGCTGTTTGGCAGCATTATCCAAACGGTAGAGGTTGCTCCCGATGAAGTGCCGGTTAGTATTGTGCTTGAAGGTCAAACACAGTATTCAGCACGGGTGAAGGGAGTGAGCGATGCTGGAATTGCCGACTCCAAGTGGGCAGAAGTCGCGTTTAAAACCGATGCGGAAAATATTTTTGCACCATTGGCTGGCGAAAATATTACAGCAAGCAGTGTGACCATTAATTGGCCAGCCGGAGAATCAGCAGATAAATTCGTTATTCTTCCAGGCAATACAGAAAGGGCAATTACCGCTGATGAGATTGCAGCCGGTGAAGCAACCATTACAGGATTGAATAGTGAAACAGAATATACCATCAGGATGGTACGGGGAACCAAGCAGCGTGGCGAGGTGACTTTCACCACCTTGGTTGATATTGGCGATGCTACTGCCGTTTATCCTGATGACGACTTAAGCGCCATGGTGGCCGCCGCTGCCGAAGGCGATGTGTTGGTTTTGTTCCCGGGCGAGTTTATGGTTCATACGGGTACATTGACACTGAACAAGTCTATTTCTATCAGAGGACTTTACCCATACGACAAGCCAATTGTTCATATCCAGTTTGTTCTGGAAGATGGTGTTCAGAATGTGGAAATCGCTGATTTGGAAATGGCCGGTTCGTATACCGACCCTGAAACCAGTTTAGCAACCATTCTTGATCACGCTTTCCAATACAATACTTCAGATGTAAGCTATGGCTCTCTGACGGTCACTGGCTGTAATATTCACGACTACAACAAGTCGCTGTTTGCCGGTTCTTCAAGCATTGCATCCACCATTGAATCTATTTCGTTGGACAACTCGGTTGTAACCAATATTTTAACCGATGGTGCCGATGGTATTGACTTTAGGGGAGCTTACGTGGCGAGTCTGAGTTTGACCAACAGTACGTTCAATAATGTTGCTCCTGGACGTGACTTCATTCGATTGGATGACACCTCAGGAACATACCCGGGAAGAGTAACTGATGTTGTGATCGACCACTGTACACTGTATGGCGTATCGAACAGCACGTCCAGAAGAATTTTGTACGTACGGTTTGTTGATAATACACTGACTGTTACCAACACCATCATTGCCGAAACAGTGGGGTATTACACCAACCAATCGAGATCAGCCCAACCGGAATGCTCAAGAAATAATTATTTTAACGCACCCGGATTTTACACCGACGCTTATACGTCTGGCGCTAAAATTGACCTTTCTACCAACTTCACAACCGAAGATCCTGGTTTTACTGATGATGCGAATGGTGACTTTACGATAAGCAATCAGAATTTGATTGACTTTAGCGTAGGAGATCCACGCTGGAGAAATTAACGATTGAGCTTGAAACTTAAATACTGAACCGAAGTTTTCGCACCAACCGTGCGGAAACTTCCGGTTCTTTTTATACATGATAAATTTTCTCTGGACGAACCAGTTCGTCTGCTTAATCAATTTTGAATCAATTCAATGAAACGTATTACTTTTTTACTCGTTGTTTTTTTGCTGATTGGGCTGGAATCGTTATCTGGCTTTACCCAGAGTTCCAAAGTGCCTGCTTTCCCTGGCGCTGAAGGTGGTGGCAAATTTACCACCGGAGGACGCGGTGGCGCGGTGTATTATGTGGACAATCTGAATGACAAAGGCAACGGAAGTTTTCGTAAGGCCATTGAAAAAGAAGGCCCACGAACCATTGTGTTTCGCGTTTCGGGCAATATTGAATTGAGTAAGCCCATTCACATCAAGAATGGCGATCTCACCATTGCCGGGCAAACCGCTCCGGGCGAAGGTATTTGCTTGGTAAACTACGGAATCAGGGTTGATGCTGATAATGTCATCATCCGCTTCATTCGTGTGCGGCCGGGCGACACCATGGAAAAAGCACAGGATGCTGTGACCGGCACCTGGCATAAAAACATTATTCTGGACCACTGTAGCATGAGCTGGTCAACCGACGAAGTCGCGTCGTTTTACAACAACACCAATTTTACCATGCAATGGTGCATCCTCAGCGAAAGCCTTTATAAGTCGGTTCATCAAAAAGGAGAGCATGGCTATGGCGCTATTTGGGGCGGACAAAACGCCTCGTTTCATCACAATCTTTTTTCTGATCATACCAGCCGAAACCCCCGCTTTTGTGGTTCGCGTTATTCAGGAGAACCCGAAACCGAATCAACCGACTTCCGCAACAATGTGATTTACAATTGGGGATTTAACACGGCTTATGGCGGCGAAGAAGGTTATTACAACCTCATCAACAATTATTACAAACCGGGTCAGGCCACTAAAAAAGATGTTCAAAACCGGATACTGGATTTAACTCAAAAATTTTATGACCCCAAAGTGCGGCCCGATACCATGCATGCCGGGTGGTTTTTTATCGAAGGAAACCAGGTGCATGGCGACGCTAAAACCTCGGCAGACAACTGGACTTTCGGTGTTCAGGGAAAAGGCGTGGATGAGGCCGCCAAGCTGAAGTCGAAACTGGACGAGCCGGTGGCACACACCGCAGTTTACACGCATTCGGCTAAAGAAGCCTACAAACTGGTTCTGAAATATGCCGGTGCCTCCTTGAATCGGGATGCAGTGGACCAGCGAATTTTAAAGGAAGTTAAAACTGGCAAGGAGCGCTGTGGATCAACCTATGGCGATGGCCAGAAAGGAGTTGTCGACTCGCAGGCTGATGTGGGTGGCTGGCCGCAGCTGGCCGCAGCTTCGGCGCCCAAAGACAGCGACAACGACGGCATGCCCGATCAATGGGAACAGATCAATGCCCTGAATCCAGCTGATCCGGCAGACAGCGCCGGGCTTCAGTTGCACGCCGGATACACCAATCTGGAAGTCTATCTGAATTCGTTGGTGGCCAAATGTTTCCCAAAGAATTAAAAAAATTGCGATAAACGAAGAGATAATTAGAGGAGAATTGGAATGATGATGAATGCCCAAATCGGTCGGTTTTTTCTAGTCCTGTTTAGCTTGTTCCTAGCTGGCGCGGGCGTAGCACAGGAAAGCCAGATCCCAGCTTTTCCGGGAGCTGAAGGACATGGGCGATACACCACCGGCGGACGTGGTGGGCAAGTCATTTATGTAACGAATTTGGAAGATAACGCCAGTCCCGGATCCCTGCGTTATGCGGTGAATCAAACCGGCGCCCGGCTGATACTGTTCAAAATATCGGGAACCATTCGATTGAAATCTGCTTTGAAAATCACCAAGGGCGACCTCACAATTGCCGGCCAAACAGCGCCCGGCGATGGCATTTGCCTGCGCGACTATCCGGTGGAAATTCAGGCCGACAATGTCATTTTACGCTACCTGCGTTTTCGGATGGGTGATGAGACGAACCAGGAAGCTGATGCGTTGTGGGGTCGAAACCGAAAAAACATCATCATCGATCACTGTTCCATTAGCTGGTCGACCGACGAATGTGCTTCGTTTTACGACAATGAAAACTTCACCTTGCAATGGAGTATTGTCTCCGAAAGTCTTAGAAATTCAGTGCATGACAAAGGAGCGCATGGCTATGGCGGAATCTGGGGAGGCCGGAATGCTTCGTTTCATCATAATCTGCTGTCCAGTCACGACAGCCGGAATCCACGATTTAACGGGAGCCGTTATTCGAACCGGTCCGATGATGAACTGGTTGATTTTCGGAATAACGTAATCTATAACTGGGGAAGCAACAGCGCTTATGCCGCAGAAGGGGGCCAATACAATTTGGTCAATAATTACTATAAACCCGGGCCGGCAACTGCATCTTCCAAAACAACCCGGATTATTGAACCCTATGCTGATAATGGCTCAAATAACCAGCCTGCCGGAACCTACGGAAGGTTTTATGTGGAAGGGAATAAGTTAACGGCCAGCACCGTGGTTTCGGGCGATAACTGGCAGGGTGTTCACATGCACTCCAGCTTTTCAACTTATGCGCCGGGGGTTACCAAAGGCGATTTGAAACTGGATTCGGAACTGCCCACCAACGGAGTGACTACTCATTCGGCCGAGAAAGCCTATGAGAAAGTCTTGGATTTTGCGGGAGCCAGCCTGGTGCGCGATACGGTTGACAAACGGGTAATTCACGATGCACGTACTGGAACGGCAAGCATTACTGACGGCGGAAACGGGAGCACCAACGGAATCATCGATACGCAAACTGCGGTGGGCGGATGGCCCGAACTGCAATCGACGGAAGCGCCGGCTGACACGGATGGAGACGGCATGCCCGACGTTTGGGAAACGGCCAATGATCTGAATCCGAACAGTGCAAGCGACGCCAAGCTGACCAACCTGGACGGAAAGTACACCAATGTTGAGGTTTACCTCTACAGCCTGGTGGCCGCCATGACCGAGAATCAAAAGGAGGATGGCGTGACCACTTCAATTAAACAAGTAGAAAAGCGCCATCAGCCCTTGCAGGTGTATTACAATCCTGTGACCAGTGAGCTAAGCGTAAACCACGATTTTAAAATTGAAAAGCTACAGATCTATTCAATCACCGGAATTCTGATTTATTCCGAAGTGGTGAATCAGAAAAACTTACAACTTAAAATCCCGAACAGTCAACAGGGAATTTACCTGTTGCGCATTCAGAATGAGAAGAAGCAGGTCTACGCTGAAAAATTTAGAAATTATTAAACGAAAGAAATGAATTGGAAAAAATCGATACGACTTCTGGCACTGACTATCGTTTGGAACGCAGGAAGCGCTTTTGCCACAAATGATTTTGATCTGGTTGTCTCAAAAGATGGCGATGGCGATTTTACAACGGTTCAAGAAGCCATTAATGCGGTGCCGGATTTCAGAAAAAATACGACCACCATTTTCATCAAGAATGGTATTTATAAGGAAAAATTGATCCTGCCGGCATCGAAAAATCAAGTGACTTTCATTGGCGAAAGTGTGGAAAAAACCATCATCACCAACGACGACTATGCTTCAAAATTGAACCGGTTTGGCGAAGAAATGGGCACCACCGGATCGTCGGGCTTTTTTGTGTTTGGCAATGATTTTACCGCCGAAAATATCACCTTCGAAAATTCAGCCGGGCCGGTAGGGCAGGCGGTTGCCGTGCGAGTTGACGGCGACCGCATTTTCTTTAATAACTGTCGGTTTCTAGGTTTTCAGGATACCTTGTATCCGCATGGCGAAAACAGCCGTCAGTATTACAAAAATTGCTACATCGAAGGAACGGTCGATTTTATTTTTGGTTGGTCAACCGCTGTTTTTGAAGATTGTGAGATTTTCTGCAAATCGGCGGGCTATGTCACGGCGGCTTCTACGCTCGAAGAAAGCCCCTTTGGCTTTGTTTTTCTGAATTGCAAAATTACCGGCAGCGCCCCGGCTCGTTCGGTTTACCTGGGACGTCCCTGGCGTCCGTTCGCGAAAACCGCTTTCATAGCATGCGAGCTTGGCGAAATCATCAAAGAAGAGGGCTGGCACAACTGGGGAAAGAAGGACGCGGAAACAACAGCCACGTATGTAGAATATAAAAACACCGGAGCAGGCGCAAGGCCCGAAAAACGGGTGCCGTGGTCGTCGCAACTAACACAGGAGGAACGTGCAAAATTTACCTTGAAAAATATCTTCGATGGGTGGATTCTGCGAGAACCCCTAAATATTGAATCAAAATGAAACGAAAAGCAAAATTTTATCTGATGCTGATTGCCGGATTCGCGGCTGTTTCAGCACAGGCACAAACCAATGAGCTATCCAAGGTGTGGATTGCCGACAATGGCGATGGAACCTATAAAAACCCGATTCTCCATGCCGATTATTCCGATCCGGATGTGGCAAGAGTGGGTGACGATTATTATATGACCTCTTCATCGTTTAACTGCGTGCCAGGCTTGCCGGTGCTGCACTCAAAAGATTTGGTGAACTGGGAACTGATCAGTTATGCGCTTCCCAAACAACCCCCTTTTGATGTGTTTGACCAGCCCCAGCATGGCAACGGGGTTTGGGCACCTTGTATCCGCTACCACGAAGGCGAATTCTACATCTTTTATCCCGATCCCGATTTTGGGATTTACCTGACCAAAGCGACAGATCCGAAAGGACCGTGGTCGGAACCTGTTTTGGTGCGTGGTGGCGAAGGCCTGATTGATCCTTCGCCACTTTGGGATGATGATGGCAAGGCTTACCTGGTGTACGCTTTTGCGGGCAGCCGTGCCGGAGTAAAGAGCGTGTTGCTGGTGAGCGAAATGACCCCCGATGGTACGAAACTACTGGACAACGATGTGGTGGTTTTCGATGGCAGTGAGGCGCATCCGACAGTTGAAGGCCCCAAGTTTTATAAACGAAACGGCTACTATTACATTTTTGCCCCGGCAGGTGGCGTCTCAACCGGCTGGCAGCTGATTTTGCGGTCGAAAAATATTTATGGTCCTTACAAAGAAAAGGTGACGCTTGAGCAAGGTTCAACCGATATCAATGGACCTCACCAGGGCGCCTGGGTTGATACCCCCAGTGGCGAAGATTGGTTTATCCACTTTCAGGATAAGGAAGCGTATGGACGGATTGTCCATTTGCAGCCCATGCGTTGGGAAAACGACTGGCCTGTGATGGGCGTTGACCACGATGGCAATGGTATTGGCGAACCGGTAGCTTCGTACCAAAAGCCCAATGTTGGCGGTACGTATCCCGTTGTTACGCCACCCGAAGACGACGAATTTAATACACACGAGCTCGGTATTCAGTGGCAATGGCATGCCAATCCGAAGTTAACTTATGGCTATCCTTCCGGAAACCTGGGCTACTACCGGTTGAACTGCAAACCACGGCCCGAGGGTTTTGTCAATCTGTGGCCGATTCCGAATCTGCTGCTTCAAAAGTTTCCGGCTGAGGAATTTATGGCGACGACAAAACTGACCTTCAATCCCAGGGCTGATGGCGAAGAAATTGGTTTCGTTGTGATGGGGGAGGACTATCAGTATATTTCGCTAAAACAGGTGGATGGTCAACTTCGCACGCGCGTGGTGCAATGCCAAGGTGCCCGTTTGGGAGGAGCAGAAAAAGAATTGGCTCAACAAAATTTTAAAGGAAACACCGTCTGGTTTCGGGTGAAAGTGAAAGCCGGCGCCGTTTGCAGCTTCAGCTTCAGTGCCGATGGGAAGAAGTTTACCGAAATGGGTACGGATTTTTCCGCGGTTCCCGGCCGTTGGATTGGTGCCAAAGTTGGCTTCTTTGCCTTGCGCGATGGCGTAACCAATGACTCGGGAACGGCCGATATCGATTGGTTTCGAATTGATAAAATCAAAAAATAGAAGTAAAATATTGGAAAGAATAATCTAAATCAAGAGTAAAATGAAAAGGACTGGAAAAATGAAGTTACCTGTTTACTTGCTGATCTTGATTGCAGTGGCATGCAACACAACAACGCCTGTTCCCGAGGTGACAAACGATATTTATGAGGGAGTTGAGTTTGAAATGCCGAAAGTAGTTGAACCAACCTTTGCCGATTTGTCCGTGTCAATTGTCGATCACGGCGCTATTGGCGATGGCCAAACGCTGAACTCGGAGGCTTTTGCCGATGCCATCAACGAGGTGGCCGAAAAAGGTGGCGGCCGCGTCGTGGTGCCGCGCGGCATCTGGCTCACCGGGCCCATCATTCTGAAAAGTAACATTAACCTGCATCTCGAAGCCGGGGCCTTGGTGTTGTTTAGCAAAAACAAAGATTTGTACCCCTTGATTGAAACCAGTTTTGAGGGCTTGAACACGGTTCGATGCCTTTCTCCAATTTATGGAAAAGACCTGGAAAACATTGCCATTACAGGCGAAGGTGACAAGGTTCGGGTTGATCGTATTATCACCGTCAACGGGATACCGGGACCTGCCTATGATGAATATGACTCTTACGC
>NZ_LGIA01000206.1 GCF_001270965.1 Sunxiuqinia dokdonensis
AAAAAAAAAAGACGTAAAAACTTCCGATCTTATAAGAGGTGTATCACTTGCTGTATCAGTTGCGGTATCAGATTCAGTATCAGCAGGATCATTTTTACGGTTGCCGGTATCGGTTGCCGTATCAGTTTTGCGACTGGAAGCCGTACCGGTATCAGTTGCTGTACTGCCTGAAGTCTCATTTTTGATATCGCATGAAGTACCGGTATTTTCTGAAGTATCATCTCCGGTATTCCTTGCCTTCTTAGATTCAAGACTGGTATCGTTTGCTGTATCGCCAGCGGTATCATTTTTAAGATCGGCTGAAGGACCGGTACCACCAGTAGTCTTTGTTCCTGTATTGGGTGCTGTCTCAGAAATGATACCGGAAGAATTCTCATCTGGTGAAAATTGATGTTCACGGCCACTTTCGGTTGTATCATTTATGGTACCGGTATCAGATTCAGTATCAAAAGACAAGTCGTTCATCGTATCAAGCCGGATGCAACTCACCTCACTGCCGCGGTGCAGGTTGGAGGATGCCTTGTAGCGGATATAGCCCCAGTCGGTAAGTTCTTTCATGCACCGGGCATAGGTATTGGCCGAACCGATCCGGGCCAGGTCCATCATCTCGGCACGCGATATAACAAACCGCTCGCTGAACCGGCAGGCATTCCATTGCCGGAACAGCGCCAGATACAGGCTGATATGATAGGCTGTCAGCCGTCCGTCACCGGAAACCCGGTCAAAAAAGGCATTCAGATGCGCGATGTAATTCATCGGAAACGATCAAAAGAGGACAATGTTTTCGGTTGGTTTTCCTTCATCATCTGTTTGATGTCCTCGTAGTCGTAAAACATCGATCCATGAATCTTGGTATAGGGTAAGGTTCCGTTAACCCGAAGGTTCTGAAGCGTCCCCGGGGAGATGCCCAGCAGTTCCCGCACTTCATAGGATTTGAGCCACTTTTTGGCTGGTTGGCCGTGGTGCTCCTTGAGCATCTTCTTTAACTCCTGCAGGAGCTCAATTTTAAATTCCCGCAAATCATCGGTGGTTACAATTTCTGTTGGCATAACAATTTAATTTTAAATGATTGATTTTGAATAATCCCAAAATTGCACCCTTTCAAGTAAAATTATACCCCACCTAAACCCACGTGGGTATTTATATGGTTAAGTATTTATTGCGTATCCCCCACCCTCTCCAGTTATTTAAGCCTGTGGTTGATCCGTCGGCGCAATACCGCCACCAGGCGCGAAAGGTATTTGACAGGATCGGACCTTTTATAATTTACTTGTTCGAAGAGATCTGGAAAATCCATCAGGCTTGTAAAGGATGAATGAGTGAGATATTTCACCAGTATTTAATCTCAGATGGTCCATTTCTTTTTGTTGATAAATAGATTTTATTCGAGAAACACATCCAGGTATCAGAATGAAAACTTGTGCTTTTTTTCTAAATTGCGGGGCTTTTCACGACACCATGATTGACCAATCTTTAAATAAAGGCCTTAAAAACGGAGAACCATCGAGCTACGATTTGTTGTACTCGCTAACCGCCGCTCGTTTAAAGAACTACTGCCATATTTTTATCAAAGACCAGGTGTTGGTTGAAGACTTAGTGCAGAATGCCTATGTGAAGCTTTGGGAAAAGCGACTGCTCATCAAACCGGATCGGTCAGTTGAAAGCCTGTTGTTTACCATCATCCGAAATCAATGTTTGAATCATATTCGTGATCAAAAAATGGCGGTGGAGTCGTTCTCTCTCGATGAATACTCCTGGAGTGAGCTGCAGCATTTGTATCAAATTGATTTTTCGGGAAAAGAAGACAAAACCTTAGAAGAGCAATTGTTCGAAGCCTTGAAAGATGCCATAGACCAACTTCCTGAAAGGCAAAACGAAATCCTGGTAAAATGTAAGATTGAGGGGCGGCGACAGCAAGAAGTGGCCGACGAATTGGGTATTTCGCTGAAAGCCGTGGAAAAAAATCTGGCCAAAGCCAAAAATAACCTGCGGCAGGACCTATTGGTTCGGTTCCCCGAACTTTCCTTACTCATTCTGATGATGCTAAGTTAGGCTGGGCCAAGAATCTTCTCCAGGGGGGTAGGGATTTTTGATATCCGGTGTATTGATAATGAAAGGGTATTCATTTATGAAGAAGAAAATACACCAATATTTATTAGGGAACCTTCCGGAAAAAGAGCAAGCCGCTTTGCTTGAATGGCTTGCATCACCATTTCAAAACAGCACATCAACTTGCTCAAAGTCATACTGGAGTCTATCAATTACCAAGAGATAAATTTTTATGGAGCTAAGAAAGTTTTACATCATTGCTATTTTAAGTTTTTGGGCTTTGGGGGTAGTGGCCCAGCCCGTTAAGATTATTTTCGATACTGACATGGAATCGGATGTTGACGATGTTGGCGCTCTGGCTATGCTGCATGGGCTGGCCAATAAGGGGGAGGCCGATATTTTGGCGACGATGGTTTGTAGCCTCAACCCTTGGGCAGTTCCTGTTACCGACGCGATTAATACTTTTTGTGGACGTCCTGATATTCCGATTGGCGCAGTAAAGACACTGGGGGTATACCGAAATTCAAGTTATGCGAAAATTGTTTCAGAAGAGTTCCCGCAGGATATTGGCTTGGGTGAAAAATCACCTGATGCTCTTGCTCTTTATCGGAAAATCTTGACGGAACAACCTGATACAAGTGTCGTCATTGTCACAGTTGGCTATCTGACCAACCTGTCTTATCTTTTGCAGAGCTATCCTGATGACATCAGCCCATTAAGCGGTAAAGAACTGATCCAAAAAAAAGTAAAACATCTAATTTGTATGGGGGGGCGCTATCCTTTAGAACAGAATCCAGCAAGGTGGGGAAATTTCAAACCCGATCCGGCAGCCGTTCTATTGGTGAGCAAAGATTGGCCCACTCGGATTATTTTCACTGGCGGCGGAGCATTTGCTGATGAAATACCAACCGGCAAAGTGACCTTTAATTTTCCTCCTGATTCAAACCCTATTTCAAGGGCATATGCTATTTTCCTAAAAAGCTGGAACAGAGATTGGCATCACAGCGCTGATCTAATCGCTGTCTATATTGCCGTTCGGGGGTATCATGAGTTCTTTCAATTGAACACACAAGGTTACAACCATATTTTTGAGGACGGCACAATGATGTGGCGTCTTCAACCGGACAATCCTTTTCACCAATATGTTAGCAGCTTCAAAGAAGGGATCAAACCGGAAAATGTGGCCGCGGTATTTGATAGTCTGTTGTCTGGGCCTATTACGCTTCAAAAGTAGCGAATTCTTATGTGCAGATAAGGGCATAATTTCTCTAAAAGTCTATTTCCCTGCACGATCACAAAAGTTTACCGGAGTTCTTTTTCGTTAATGAAGTTCTCTGGTGCTGATTTTTTGAATAAAAGGAGTTAAAAAAAAGTGGTTGAGGTAGGGATTTTTGATGTTCCGTGTATTAATGATGAAAGGGTAATCGATGATGAAAGAGAAAATACAAAAATATTTAGAAGGTAAACTGCCAGAAAAAGAACAGCAAGCCTTGCTTGACTGGCTAAGGGACGAAGAACACCAACAGGTTTTTGATTTGGAAAAAGCCCGGTGGTGGAAAGAACGGAAATTGAGCCGGGAAACACGAACATCAGACATGGGGCAGGTTCTTCTGCATGAGCGTTTAAAGGAGAAACACCAATTGAAGCGGTCGGGACGCATGTTGAACTGGTATCGGTATGCTGCCATTGCGTTATTGGTGATTGGTCTGTCAGGCAGCGTATTCGTGTACAATAGCTATTTCAATACCGCACTTCAGCTTACTGAAATCCATACGGAACCGGGGCAGATGTCGACGGTAACCATGCCCGACGGAAGTAAAATCTGGATCAATGCGGATACCAGGTTGACTTACAATAACCACTACGGAATCCAAAACCGGGCGATTCAGGTTCAGGGTGAAGCTTATTTTGACGTGGCCAAGAATCATAAGAATCCGTTCATTGTTGATTTGGGATCCTTGAAAGTGAAAGTGACCGGCACCCAGTTTGGCGTTTCCAATTACGACGACCTGAATGAGGTGAATGTGGTATTGGAAGAGGGGAGTGTTGAAATTCAATCGGCAGCAAATAAATTTATAACGAGCCTGAAGCCGGCTGAGTTAGCCGTTTTCAATAAAAAGACCAACACCATTCAAACGTTGGAAGTTAATCCGGAGCAATATACTTCGTGGAAAGATGGAACACTGAACATTTTCGAGTTATCGCTGGAGCAACTGGTCGTTAAACTGGAGCGGAGATACAACCAGGAATTTGAAGTTGATCCGTTGGTGAAAGACCTCCCCTATACGTTTAGCATCGACGGGGAATCCTTGTCAGAGGTACTTTATCTAATTGAGCGGATTTCGCCAGTCAAGGCACAGCAAGAAGGAAATATCATTAAACTCAAGTATATGAATCGCTAAACATGTCTAAAAAAAAACAGGAAAGTGCGGGAACACTTTCCTGAGGTCAAGCCTGTCATTGATAGATGACAATTTTATAAACCTTTTAATGCAGTTCAAAATTATGAAAAAAAAATTAGGAATCTGGGGATTCTTGTCTCCATTTGTTAAATCTAAAACGGGAAGAATTATGCGGTTAACGTTTATCTTTCTTCTGACCGGGCTCCTGCAGGTAACTGCAAGTTCGTTTGGTCAAAACACCAAGCTCAATCTCGAATTGCAAAATGTTGCGGTTCGCGAAGCGATGCAGGCCATCGAAACCCAAAGTAAGTACCGGTTTGCCTACAGTTCTGAATTCATTGATTTGGATCGAAAAGTGGATCTTTCCTTGCGAAATCAAAGTATTGACAATACGCTGAAGTCCTTGTTTGATGGTTCAGGAATCACCTACGAAATATCCGACCGGCTCATCATGCTTTATGGTAAGACGGACCGCTTGAATGCGCAACAAAATGTAACGGTGACGGGTAGAGTGACTGACGCTTCCGGCGAACCGCTTCCTGGCGTAACGGTCGCTATCAAAGGCACCGTGCAGGGAACGATAACTGACCAGAATGGAAACTATTCGTTGAACAATGTTCCTGGTGACGCGACCTTGGTTTTCTCGTTTGTAGGAATGAGGGCGCAGGAATTACCAGTTGCCGGAAAAACAGTCATCAACGTGGTGCTGGAAGAAGAAATGGTGGGCGTGGATGAAGTGATTGTGGTTGGCTACTCTGTTCAGAAAAAATCAACACTGACTGGTGCGGTATCACCTGTCAATGTTGACGACATGTCAAAGCGCCGTGTTGCTGATCTGTCACAGGCCTTGCAAGGGCAGGTGGCTGGTGTGCAAGTAAGCCAAAGCACCGGTGCTCCCGGCGATGAAATCAATATCCGCATCCGGGGTGAGGGAACAATTGGAAACAACAACCCGCTGTACATCGTTGACGGTGTGCCCACCCGCGAGCTTAGCTTTTTAAACCCGGCTGATATTCAGTCGATGACAGTCCTGAAAGATGCTTCTGCTGCTGCAATCTACGGGTCGCGTGCTTCCGCTGGGGTCATCATCATCACAACAAAAAGCGGTGTAGAAGGTCGGTCCGTATTTGATGTCAATTACTACCGCGGCGTTCAAAATGCGGTAAACTTACCTAACATGCTAAACACGGCGCAATACGTCAACGTTGTCGAAAAGGCATGGAACAACGCCGGGTACAGCGGAACAAATCCCTATACTGCGGACAAAGGAAGAGCAGATTTTGCCAATACCGATTGGCTGGATGAGGTATTTGAGCCAGGCTATTCGCAGAATATCCAGCTTACAGCCAGCGGTGGCAACGAAAAATTGCAATACCTGATTTCCGCCGGCTATTTCGACCAGGATGGAATTGTTGTTTTTGACAACGACAAATACCAACGGTATAACTTTAGGACCAATATCAATGCTGATTTGACCGACCGGATTAAAATCGGGACCAACCTGCAACTTTCTTACGCCGCCCAGGATAAATTGTCGTCCAAAGGCGATGCTCCGGGCATCATCCGTCATGCTTTGTTGCGTCCACCGGTTCTTTCTGTTTATAAAGACCCAAGCGACCCTAGCTATTCGGAAAGTGACCCGTTTACCGATTTGCCTTTCTACCTTCACAATAACCGCGACAACGGAGGATGGGAAAGCGACAAATACGAGTGGACCCAAAATCCAGTCGCGCTGGCCTATTTTACTGATGATAAACGATCCAACTTCAAGACCTTTGGCAATCTTTATGGCGAAGTGTATTTCTTAAAAGATAAATCACTGAAGTTTAGAACCAGTGTTGGCATTGATTTGAATTTCACGCACAACAAGGCATTCTACCGAAACTTCGGAGATGATGATGGTGGCGGCAGCGAGGTTGACAAAGGCACAGGCCGCCAAAACCGACCAAACGGATTGAATGAAGATCGAGGCGAAGTGCTGACAGTATCGTGGAACAATACGTTGAACCTGAACAAAACCATCGGAAAACATGCCATTAACGCTTTAGTTGGAAGCGAGTTTATCACCAATTATGCGTCAAGTATCAATGCATCCAGAAGACGTTACGAATACGACACAGAAAAATTCAGGTACATCGATTTTGGTAGTACCGAACAGGATTTGTGGAATGGCGGCTCAGGCTCAGAATGGGCATTGTTGTCATTCTTTGCCTCGGCCACCTATGTATATGATTCAAAATACATGCTCACGGCAAACTTCCGGGCCGATGCTTCATCACGCTTTGCCGAAGATAACCAGTGGGGCTACTTCCCTTCGGTTTCTGCAGGATGGAAACTTTCTGAAGAAAACTTCATGGCGCAATATGACTGGCTTTCCGACCTGAAACTCCGGGCAAGCGTTGGCCAACTTGGCAACCAGGAAATTGACAATTATGCCTACCTCACCCTTATCAAAAAAGACGGTGACAAATATTTGATTTCCAGATATGGGAATTCCGACCTGAAATGGGAAACCACCATGCAGTACAATTATGGTGTCGATGCCGGCTTTTTCAGAAACAAACTGTACCTGTCAGTTGATTATTTCCAAAAAAACACCACCGATATTTTGCTGCCCATTTCGTTGCCAAAAATTGTTGGCGACGTGCAGCCAACCATTGTGAATGCGGGAGAGGTAAGCAATAAAGGGCTTGAATTTGGCGTGACCCTGCGAAACAGTGAACGGGCGTTTAAGTATAGCGTCAATGCCAACTTTTCCACCGTTAGAAACAAGGTGGAAAAATTGCATCCAAACCTGCCCAGCATGGTTGGCCAGGTTACCCGGACTGAAGTTGGACAACCGCTAAACGCGTATTACGGATATGTTTTTGAAGGGATCTACCAGAATAATGCTGAAATTGAAGAACATCTTTTCGAGACAGCCAACCCAACAGTGGTTCCGGGCGACATCCGTTTCAAGGATTTAAATGCTGATGGCAAAATCGATGACAACGACCGCGATTTTATTGGTGATCCCAATCCTGAAATTTTATATGGGCTAAACCTTTCCGGATCATACAAACGGTTTGACCTGTCTTTCCTCTTTCAGGGAATTGGACAGGTGGATCGTTACAACGATTCGAAAAAGATTGTTGATTACGATACACGCCCGTTCAACTACACCACAGGAATACTCGGCAGTTGGGACGGCGAAGGATCAACCAACAGCAGGCCGCGTGTTAGTTTCACCGATAATGGTAGCAGCAAGATTTCCAGTATCTACGTTGAAGATGCTTCATTTCTGCGCCTGAAGAACGTGGAGTTGGGCTATTCATGGTCAAACATTCGCAAATTTGGCTTGAAGAACATCAGGTTGTATGTGTCAGCTCAAAATGTATTTACAATAACTGATTACAGCGGTCTAGACCCGGAATCAACCGACCTGATGGACATGGGCACTTATCCGCAGTCGCGTTCATTCATTGGCGGAGTTAATCTCAGCTTTTAATCAAACCATCAAAAAAATAAACAGATATGAAATTGAAACATAACATATTCCTTCTCGCAACCTTATTCTTGGTGAGTTGCGAAGGTTATTTGACCGAAGACCCAATTGGATTGTTGACCCCGGAGCAGGTGAACCTGGAGCCGACAACTACCAGCGTAAACTATTCTGTGAGTTCATCATACCAACTACTTTCAAGTACGTTAAACATTATCGGCGAGTGGGGATGGGATGATGGTACGGTGACCCGGAATGACTTCATTTTGCACGATATTGCTTCAGATGATATGCAAAAAAAATGGAACCCCGATGGCGACCAAGCCTGGATGGACCAGTTTAACAACTTCAGTTTTGTTGCGTCTAACGGCGGTTTTAACGGTACCTGGAGCTACGACTATGAAGGGATTTCCCGTGCCAATACGGCAATCAGTTATTTGACCGATGACGAAATGATGGGCAAGCTGAACATGGATCCATCATTAAAAGACCGCCTTTTGGGTGAATCCTATTTCTTACGTGCCTTCTACTATTTTGATTTGGTAACCGTGTTCGGTGATGTGCCTTTACTGCTGACGCCGCTGGCTTCTTTCGAGGAAGCTTACGAAGTGGCGGTCAGGGTTGATCAGGCAGAGGTCTGGGCACAAATAACCAGCGACCTGGCCAATGCAAAGGGACTGCTGCCAAACAGCAAATATTCGGTTGAAGCTGAAAAATGGCGTGCTTCCAAAGGCGCTGTCATTGCCATGCAAGCTAAAGTCGCGCTGTTTAATGAAAATTGGCAGGAAGTGATCAACCTGGTCGGTGAGTTGGAAACCCTTGGTTTTTATCAGCTAAATGCCAACTATTTTGACTGTTTTAGTGTGGCTCAGGAATTTGCTGATGACGAAGTGATTTTTGCTTATGACCACCAATCTTCTCAAACACCTCAAAAGGGAAATGGCCTGTGTGCATTGATTGGGTGGGGCTTTGTTGCGCCCGAAGCAAATTTTGTCGAAGCATTTGAGGCCAATGACCCGCGCTTGTTTTACACGGTAGATATTGATGCAAAAAATGTAAACAAACTTTTGGGCACCCTGGACGGAACAAACAAAGGCAACGACGATTCGCCGAGCAACCGGATTTATATCCGTTGGGCCGATGTTTTGCTCTGGAAAGCTGAAGCACTTTTGGAAACCGGCAAACCAGCCGAAGCTGTCGGGGTAATCAACACGATCAGACAAAGGGCTCGTAATTCGGTTACGGCAAGCGGGGGCACAGCTCCAACAGGCACCTTGCCCGACAGGAATGTCAATGAAACTGACGCCACCGTGATTAAAGATTGGTTGATCCACGAACGACGGGTGGAACTAGGCTTTGAGTCGCACCGCTACAATGATTTGAGGCGTTGGGGAATCGCAAAGGATGTGCTTGGTTCGCGTGGTTTCCAAGACCACAACTACTTGTATCCCATTCCACAGGGAGAGATTGATAAATCAGGCGGAAGCATCACGCAAAATGCAGGGTATTGATCCTGATCTTTTTAATTTTATTTATTACATAATTTAAAAACATGAGAACCTTATTTTTATTAGCCGTCCTTTTTTTCCTTGCGCAGTGCAGTGTCCAGAAGCCAGCACAGACGACCACTTTTTTAGTGCCTTTTACAAAGAACCTGGACGTGAATCCGTGTTTAACTCCTTCCGATACCATCCGTTTTTACTGTCCGGTGCGCGAGGCTGAAGTCCAGTGGGAGGAAAAAGATGTTTTTAACCCAGCCAGCGCGGTAAAAGGCGACACTTTGTTTTTACTCTACCGGGCCGAAGATACGATTGGAAAATACAATGGCACCTCTCGGATCGGTTTGGCTTACAGTCTTGATGGTTATCATTTTCACAAAGAAGCGAAACCTGTTTTATACCCCGATCATGATGAGTTCTTGAAGTACGAGTGGGAGGGTGGATGCGAAGATCCGCGCCTGGTTGAAGATGAAAACGGCACGTATTTCATGACTTACACCGCTTATGACGGCGACAAGGCCCGGCTTTTTGTCGCCAGTTCAACCGATTTAAGGCAATGGACAAAACATGGATCCGTGTTCCAGAAGGCGGGAGACCAATTTGTCGATATGTGGTCAAAAGCCGGTTCGATTGTGAGCCGGCAGGAAAACGGACGCATGATTGCCACAAAAATCAATGGCAAATACTGGATGTATTGGGGCGAATCAAACATTTACATGGCAACGTCCGATAATTTGATTGATTGGTCTCCGCTATTGGAAACCGATCCGCAGAAAATGCAGCTGGATACCATGCGTCATTACGACACAGCCTTTCAAATTGTCTTCTCCACACGTGAGGGAGAGTTCGACAGTGAACTTGTTGAGCCGGGACCACCCGCCCTCATCACTGACGAAGGCATTCTCCTAATATACAATAGTAAAAACAGTCCGACGTTTGGAGACAAAAGCCTGGCACCGGGCACTTATGCCGCCGGCCAGATTTTGATGGACAAAAATGATCCGACTGTGGTTTTACAGCGCATGGACGAATGGTTCATCACCCCCGACCAGCCCTTTGAAATTACCGGGCAGGTCAATAACGTCTGCTTTGTGGAAGGCCTGGCTTTTTTCAAGAATAAGTGGCTACTGTACTATGGCACTGCCGATTCGAAAATTGCAGTAGCCGAGTCGGATGGAAAGCTTGATTGAAAGCAATAGCTAAGCTACTCTTGTCATCGAGGAAGATAGCTGGGTTTCTTTGCGTTCCAATTGATTTGAACCTGTCAAATCGAAGCGATAAAAAGCCTCGGGAATTTTCTACTCCCGGGGCTTTGCCGTGTATCGAATCAGACAAAACTCATTTTGGTTAGGGTCTTTGTTGACCTTACCAGGCCAGAACATACTTTAGCTTGAGTAGTGTATTTTATTCCATGTACTTCTAACATTTCATGAAGCACACTCAAGAGTACGTTTCTTTGTCCCTAATGACCCCAGACGATTCCCTGCTAGCATTCTGTTTTTTCGGTGCAGGGCTAAGTTTAAGTATCCCCCACTCTCTCTGGTTATTTAAGACGGTGATTAATCCTTCGGCGCAATACCGCCACCAGGTGTGAAAGGTATTTGACCGGGTCGGACCTTTTCTCCAAATCACTTTGAGTGTCGTAAATTCCCTTTTGCAAATCGATATGAAACATCCACTCGAAAGCCCTGACCAGGTCAATGATGGTTGCTTTCCCATCGTTAACAGAACCGGCCAGGTAGATGGAATACAGAAGCTCATAGACATCAATCTTACTCCCCGTCCATCTCAGAAAGGCTTTGGGCAGTTCAATTCGTTCCGGGTGATCCAGTTTCTCCATTTCATTGTTGATGTAATGAAGCAGCATTTCGTTCGCCATAATTGTGGAAAAGGTATGATCATGCCAAGTGCAGAAATCCCCGTCCATGAGCGAAAGGATGCCTTCCACTTCCAGCGGGACTGCTTCATTATTTCGCAAAAAGTACTTTTCGTCCAGATGATTGTGACCGCATCGGTAGTATTGAACAATTCCCCGGTTCTGTCTCATGAACTTCAGAATCTTCTTTTGCTCCCTTTGAAAATATTTTTTCTGCCTTCTGTCATCAAGCTCAAGGCGCCAGCTCTCCATGGCAAAAACAGTCTGGTAGTGGATGAGTTTGCTGGAGACCGCTGGTTTAACATCCTTAAAAAAGCGGATTTCCGATTCCTGATCCGGGAATCCCCGGGCAAGAACCATCCGCCTTAATTTGACCAAGGCCGCCTTACATCTTCGAATGCTCTGCCTGGTGGTGTTCAACACATGATCAGAAGTCAATGCAACTTGCTCCAAATCTCTTTCCAACTCGATGATAATGTGGGAATACGCTTCCATACTAAAAAGAATGCTGAATGAATTTAGTTTACGGGTACAAGAATCAAAAATCATCACCTACGGGCAGTACTTGACTATGCCAGTTCGACTGCCGTTTCTGAAATGATTGGCGTTACAGGGAGGACGTTCAGTTTGCAACTGAAGTTAATTGAGATTGTATCGATTTGTTTGGGTGTAATTTTACTCTTTGGACTGTTTGCTTGGCACTACCAGCAAAAAGTCTGGGAATGCCGCGATGGCTTTGCTATGAAAACAAAGGAATCGAAAACCGGAAAAACAGTGGTGTAGCTGCGAGCGTTTTAAACACTGCCAGCTCGTTTCAAGGTATGACCACAGCCAACTATAAACTTTCATTTCCCGCAGACTGTTTTAGTCTAAGAATATAAACTTGGACATCGTTATGTGTTATGATTTTAAAGCGCAGGTCATCACCCAGCTGAAGCGGGCCCATCACCGCCGGGACAAGGAAGCGGTGCGGATATTAACCGAACGATTACTGAAGCTCGGTGTTAAAGATTTGCACCATACCACGGGATTTGATCATCCTGCCGTGTTAATTTACACAAAAGATCAGCCCCATGACCCGGTTGTGGCCCGTTGGGGTTTCGTGCCGGAAAGCACCAAGGATAAAGACAAACAGCTACAGGTATGGAACAAAACGCTGAATGCCCGTGGCGAAGACATGTTTGAAACCTGGTCGTATAAATATTCGGCGCGGGCAAAACGCTGCCTGATTTGTATTGATGGTTTTTTTGAACATTACCATTTCAAAGGGAAAACTTACCCCTATTATATTCACCGGGCCGACGGCGAGCCGATGACGCTGGGAGGCCTGTGGTCGGAATGGGAAGACAAAGAAACGGGCGAAAAACTGACCACCTTTTCGATTGTCACCGCCCGTGGCAACGATTTGCTGGCCCGGATTCATAATAATCCGAAGTTGAAAGGCCCCCGCATGCCGCTTATTCTTCCGGATGATGCCATCGACACCTGGCTAACAGAAAACGTGGAATCGGAGGCAGAGAAAGAAAAGATCCTTGGCCTGGTAAAACCATACACCGATTCAGAACTGCAAGCGCATACCGTGCGCAGGCTCCGTGGCAAAGAAGCCGTTGGAAATGATCCGATTTCAGATCAGGAATTTCGTTATCCGGAACTTGATCCAGAACATGACCAGGGAACATTATTTTAATCATTAGGATTTCAGCCGGCACCATAAGGATACAGGTGAACTCTTATAAAATCAAACAGTTGAGTGGCTATTCGACTACTAAGCTTGTTTCATCCCTGATGTTTTTTTGATTATTGTTTTATCATCTGGCAAATTCCTTTTGTACTTCGTTGGTAGATGCTTTGTTAATTGATATGCTGCAACCCCAATTGGCTTGTTTGTTCAAGTATACAGCAAGCAGTTGTTACACAATGATGCTAGAAGTCAGCAAGTTGTCCTATTCGCAACATTAGAGGAAAGCGAACTTCTTTTGTTTGTCTATTGTCCCAATAGCCATCCAGTTCGTGTTCGAATTGATTTACTGGATTGTGGCCGTTCTGCCTGATATAGTGTCTGACAGCTGACCACATGTTTAAGTACCCAAGCAAATGCTCCCTGGTCCATTGTAATTTGTTTACAAACCGTGGGGCCTGGATTTCGTTAAATGGAAATGGAATCGTATTATAGTGTTCGTCAATGTATTTTCGTTCTTTGTCCCAATAAGCGCCGATTATCTCCTGATAAAAGTGTTTGATCCGTTGGTCTATTTGTTTGGAAACTTCAATTCTGCCATAGCCGACCGCACAGATGATGCCACCCCGTTTGGCTGTCCGTCTTACTTCTTCAAAAAATCGTTCATAGTCAAACCAATGAATGGCTTGTGCAATAACGATTAAATCAAACTGATTCTTCTCAAAATTTGTTGCTTCGGCTGGCTGTACCGAATAGTTGATATTGTCTGCCTGTAACGCATGGCTTATTTGAGACTGGCTGATGTCGGTTGCAAAAACGCAGGCAAAAGTTTTCGCTAATTCATAAGCAACTTGTCCATTTCCTGTTCCGCAATCCCATGCGTTCTGCTTGCTTGGTACGATTGAATTCAGATAATCAAAAAAAATCGCTGGATAAGTCGGTCTGTATTTCGCGTAGTTGTCTGATTCAATTGAAAAATTGTCCTTCATAAATTTCAGTTCGTCATTAATGGATCATTCTCTTGTGGTTGCACATCATTTAATGGTTCCCTCCATCGCTAACCAACACTACATACGGAAAAAAATCATGGCACACAAAAAGTCTTCCGGCAGTTAACAGGAAGACTTCTTGGTATTCATACGCTCGTGAAAGCACAAATTAGTCATTACGCATCCGGTATCTCCGGCTCCACTAACCTCATTAGCTTGTCCAGCGATTCCTGCCAGCCCAGGTAACACATCTCCGCCGGAATAACAGCGGGAATTCCTTCCTGAGTGATTCTCATATCGGTCCCTGTAGAAACTTCCCGCAACCAAACCGTGGTTACCATTTCACCCGGCAGGTTCGGATCATCAAACTGATCGGTGTATTTCAAAAATTCATTGGGTCTGAGTTCAACATATCTTCCACCGAATGAGTGACCCTTCCCGGTCGAGAAACTCTGAAATGACATGCGGTAAGAACCTCCTACCTGTACATGCATTTCATGTACCGTACAAAGAAAGCCATACGGCGGCAACCAAGAAGAGATTGCCAATGGATCGGTGAATGCGCGATATACCTTTTCGGGTGACGCTTTGAGAACCCGGTGTAACGAAACGCTGTTGTCGGTCATAACGAAAATTTTATGTATCCCTACTCGTTTGGCTTTTCGGTTCCGCCCGTTTTTGCAATGGTCGCTGCTCCACCGTCATGCAGCCTACTTCTGGCTAGACCTGACTATACAAAGGTTGTCAAATCATCTGATGTTCACCGGGTGGACCTCCGTCAAAACGACAGGCTAAATACGACAATTTGCTGTTTCGGGCGCGTTGCCACCTTTATACCGCCAGCCGCTATTTTGATAAGCATTTGAACTCTTTCATTGATTCTACCACACGATTGAAGCTCGACAATGAACTCGCTGCTGTCCAGTCCAATCGCATGTAAATCGAAAGCACGGCTGCTTATTCGCGGTTGGTATGATCGTTTTCATTTTTAAGTCGATTCCACTGATCTTTGATGTTCGTCTCGCCATCAAAATAATTGGCATGTGAGTCTTTATTGAAAATTTCAAAGGATGGGGCAATCAGGATCTTGTCCGAATCTGGATATTCTGCAATATCATATCCCAAATAAGTTCTGATGTCCAGGTAAACACAGGGGTCGGACGTATGGTTATAGAGTTGGTGTGCTCCGGTTGCTCCTTTTTCAAAAAACATGATATCTCCGCTATTGACAATTTCCAATCCATTTGGCGTTCGCAAGGTTGCAGAACCCGAAACGATCATAAATAATTCTTCTGCGTACCGGTGGAAATGATAGGGAGCAGAATATTGGTCAGGATTCAACTGTCTTAAATCAAAGTTCAGATTTTCAGGGTTTACTCCCCTATTCGTTCTCGATGCATCTGTGAATATTCGGAATGGATCAATCTTATTCGGGCTCGCTTCAAATTCTCTTTGGTCTGATTTTAATATTGTTGCCATAACTCAATTTTTTAACCAAAAATAATCAAATCGATCCAATTGTGCTTCATTCACTAACTGATCCCAGAGCCTGGAAGCATCTCCAGTTCCCAACCCGCTCAAAGTTCTCCGAACATTATAAAGAAACTATGAAAGTGGATACAGCAGTTTTACAGAAGACAAGACGGGGTTTGCCACATACTCTGGAATCCTTCTTAGTCTTCTCCGGAAATCCTAAGTATCTTTTGAAAAAAAGTACTTCAACTGGTCAGAAAAAGTACTTTATCTTTTGAGGAAAACTTCTTTATTTTCTTCGGAAAAGTACTTTATCTTTTCCCCAAAAGAAGCTTGACTTTTTCGAAAGGCCCGGTTTCGCGATTAACCCAGGAAACCTCCCCGCTTCCACCCGTGCGTAGCCAAATCTACGCACGTCTGTAGCCAAGCTTACGCACGTCTACGGCAAAACCTACGTGCGTCTCGAGCCAAGCCTGCGTACGTGCGTAACCAAATTTTCACACACCGTAAGTAGCTCTTCCATGCGTGTGTAGTTGTATTTCCATGCGTGTGAAAATTTACGTGCGTACTTATGGAAATTTACTTCCGTACGTATGCAAATTTTTTCCGTTATGTATACCAGATTGACAGGGTTCTTTCGGAAAACAAGGAAAGAAATACCCATTAAAAAAAACAGTGGCCCCATGCAGTTTTATGAGCTGTACCGGAGCGAATGCTTTCTACAGCTGCTGAGGAGCGAAGTCTCTTTTTCGGCTTTTAATATGAACAGCGATAATAATTTGTGCCCATCATGTACTCGAAATTAAAGTGGCCATTCTCAATCACAACTGAATCATTGGGATTATCAATATTGAACAATACACCTGAAAATACGCCTCGGATTCCGTCAATACTCAAATTGTACGAAGGCATCATTTCTTCAATTGTCACAACATTTCGAAAATCACCTTCGACATTACGATAAAAGGTTGACTCGCCATTACGTGTTCGAATCAAGAGCACACAGGAGCTAATAAGCGATTCCTCCGAATCAGTTAAATAATAGGTACCAGGTCCCTCGACGAAAGCAATTCGAAGACGCAAGAAATCATCAGCACCTGTATCATTCGTTTCTGCCGGGCTTCCGTCTGCATGAATGGTATATGTCTGGCTGTCCTCTAATCCATGATAGTCACAATAGAAGGTTGAATAGCACGAATCCCCATTAATTAATGGGGACGTCCAGACCACATCGTCAATTTCCATTTCAAAGCTATTTAAGATATCTTTAGTCTCCGGCAAATTCTTTTCATCACAGCCGACGATTGCCACCAACACTGCCAAACAAAATAAATCTCTGATTCTTATTCTGCTCATATCTCCTTTTTTAATACTTTCATTTATTTGAATTCCTCTCTGTCATTATGTTTCCAGCCGCAAGTTATGAAATTAGACAGTATAAAGCCATAAATCGATAAGAATTCAGTTTCATTCAAAATAAGGGAGATAAGTGGGTTATGCTATTTCTAGCTTACAATAAGCACGAAGGCTCTCTTTTAATATGGGCAAAGAGCAAGCCAACCTTTAGCAGGCCGCTCCCTATTAAGAGAGCGATGAACTTGCAACAAAAAATGGACACTCAGTTAAGCCTTGCTTTCATTTTTTGTGGTACAACCGAAATACCAGACTGGATTAATTTCTTCTAACCCAACAGCGAAAAGTCAAGTTTTTTGTAACAAGTGATTGTACAATCGATGATCGCCTGGTCGCGGAAATCAGCATGATCTTTTACAAGGGCGACCGTTTTCTTTCCAGCCTTTTTGGCTGCCTGTAAGCCGGTTAAAGAGTCTTCAACAGCGATACAGCTTCCAGGTTTCATCCCTAACTTTCGGATGACACTGCGATAGACCGACGGGTCGGGTTTGCCCTCCAGTTCATGCTCTGCCGAAGAAACAGCGTCGAAGTAGTGTTTAAGCTTGAGTTTCTCCAACACAACCGGAATCAGTGCCGAAGGCGAATTTGTTGCTAAGCCGATTTTATATCCATTTAATTTTAGGTTCTTGATCAATTCCTCAATTCCATCAATGGCTTTTCCCTCCTCTTCAACCAGGCAGGCTACACGTTTTATAACAGCTTTTTCGATTTCAGCTAACGATTTGCCTTGCCATGGATTCCTGTCAAACCAGAACCGGCTTACTTCGCTTGTGGTCATGCTTTCTGTGATTTTACACAGTTCATCCGACAATTTTACGCCCACTGACGAAAAAACTTCATATTCTGCCTGCTTCCATAAGTTGCAGGAATCAATGATTACGCCATCCATATCAAAAATAACGGCTTTCATCGCACTTTTTTTTGTCATTTGTTCCATCTGTTGGTGTTGAAAGTGGCCATGAGCTTGTTTGTCAACCATTGGTCACTCGGCCAGGTTTAGGTTTGATTTGATCTGTATCATTTTGCCCAGCAGACGGGTATAAGTAACGAACTCCTGCACGCCTGCTTCTTCAGCCAGCCGCGCGATCTCCATGTTCAGGCTCTCAATTTCCGTCCGCCGTTTATTCCGGATATCTTCATAGGTAGAGATGAGCTGTCCGTCTGCCCGTTGACTGATCAGCAGCAACTTTTCTTCGATTTCTCTTTGCTTGAGTTCTATGCCGTATGTCCCGGCTAAGGCCACACATTCTCCAATTACGGTATTCGCCAAGTTGCCGGCTTCGGTATTTCTGTGAAAAATTCCGTTGTCTGTTTCAAGCAGGGGGCAAATGGAATTGAAAGCGCAGTTAATAATCACTTTCTCCCACACATATTTTAAAATATTGGGTTCGCTTTTAAAGCCAAAGTGTGGTGTATTGATTTGGGTTACCAGTTCGTCCGGATTGCCGTTTTTTCCGGTTATGCTTCCAACCGGGGAAGCCGTGACCGTTTTAAAGGTGACGTTATTTCCACCGGCCATCTGGCTGGTAGAAAACAAAACACAGCGGAATACCTTGTCAAAAGATGCAAATGGCTGTTCGATATTGAGGCCATTTTGAAGTAAAACAATTGAAAAATCGCCCTTTTTATCTTTCAGTTTCCCGGCAATCCGGGTATTTGCAAAACTTTTGACTGCGATTAGCACCACGCCGTTGACCGCGTCCAGAAGACTGAAGGTTGTTATGGTTATTTTCTGCTGAAATTTCTGATTTTCCTGGTTGGTCACGGTTATCAGTTCTTCCGTAGCAGGCCTGTCATCGATGCTTCCCCTGATAAGGGTAACATCTTTGTTTTCCGTTTTCAGAAAAACAGCCAGGGCTTTTCCGATTGCTCCTGAACCAACGATATAGATTTTCCCCTTATTCATGTTTTTGCTTTTGGCTGAGGACAAAATTGAAGTTTATACCTGTATTTTGCAAACATAAAACTGCTCATCTGGTAAATTGGGTGCCGTCACAACCCGGTTGCACAGCAAATGCAACTGGGACGGGGAGCATGTTTTTTACCGCTGATTCTTAATCAAAAAAGGGTCGAGACTTACACCCCATCAGCAGTTTGCCCGTGGTTTGAAATTGCCTTAACTGCGGTTACTGTTAAAAACGAAACACTTCCCATCTTCATTGCAGATTGAAAATCCGGTGCTAATCCGGTGCGGACGAGATATCCTGTCCAGCCGCTACCCGCATTCGGCAGCCCCTGATGAGGAGTGAGGTATTGAACAAAGCCTCATTAAACTCATATCAATATTTGAATTTTTAGTCCACTATCCATTATAAATAACGTTTCTGTAATAAAATAATCATAAAAATGGGGTTACGTATCCTTCCAAATTCGAATAAACAATAAAGCGGCACATTGTTAATTGCCCCTGATTCCTATCGTCTGACATATTTGGGAGCGGAGGCCGAACCGAACAAGACAGGCAATTATCAAATTTCAACCAATAAATCACAATAAACTGACTAACAACAACCTAACACATAAACAGATAAACTTAATGAACGCAAAAAAAAGAAACAACACATGATTCATGCCCTCAAAAATCATTTCTAAAGGAACAATACCCGAAATCGCGAACAGGTAGTATATCTACGGTTTTGAACCGATGAGATGTGAGAAGGGAAAAGCATTAAGGCAGAAAATCAGGTTTAGATGACCATAAAGAGTGAGTTGACTTTCGGCACAATGCCTATAACCGTATTGCTTCTATTGGTGTGCAAAATTCTTTGCGCACAGCTTTATCCACAAGCGACAGTCGTTCTCCGGCCTGCCCTTGGATTCCCATGCGCAATCGTGACAGGGAAAGCATATACCGAAAACCTCCCGGTTAACCGCCTTGTTGCCCCCGGGGCTCCGCATTTAACGCCAACTGCTACTCCAAAGACTGATTCAAAAATGAGACAAACCGCACAACGAGCCCCTCGTTTCAGGTTAAATGCCGGAACACAAATCGTGAGCGGACCAATCACTGCTGTTTCATCCGGAGCTTGGGATAACCCGGACAACTGGTCACCTCAGCAAATACCAACAGCCAGCGACGATGTTGTCATCAGCGAGGGTACGATCATCAGCGTTAACATCAGCAATGCACAGTGCAATCAGCTAACCATTCACGGCACGCTTCAATTTGATTCCGGCTCAGCGCTGGTTCTATACGGGGATTGGATCAATCACGGAACCAGCCTGACAGAACCCGGCACCATTCTCTTCGCCGGAGCTGAAGACAGCCGTATTGGCGGCACACAAGCGTCGTCCTTTTACAACCTGATCCTGGACAAAGACGAATTATCGGCTCTTGCACTTGGCGAACATGACCTTACCGTCACCAACGTGCTTACCATGAAAGGGGGCAGATTGGATGGCACTAGTTCAAACCGGATGGTCAACCTAACAAATCCTGATATCGGGTCGCTTTCCATTAGCGCGGGGTACATCCGGGGAGCATTCCGAAGAGCTATTAAAGACTCAGGATCTGCCGGTTATCTTTTTCCCGTTGGTGATGCTACAAACCAGCTACCGGTAGAGTTGAACCTGGGCAGCATTAGCCAGGGCGGAACAATAACAGTCCGGTCAGCTAGTGGATATCCGGCACTCCCGGGATCACTGCTGAATGATCAATCCGGCATGGATGCTCACTGGACGGTTTCCAATCAGGGAGTAGCATTTGGCTCCCTGGGTGGCCGGTTTTCCTTCCCCGCCAGTCTTGCTGCCGACGGGCCCTATCAACTGGGGGTTTATGATGCGGGTGGCTGGACCTACCCAACGGTAAGCTCAACACCCGGGAGCAGTCTGAGTTTTTCAGGCTTATCGGCGATCGACAATGCCACCTTCTCCCTGGCCGGCTGTTTGCGTCCCACGATCAGTCCGGGACCAAATCCAACGGTTTGCCAGGGTACCAGCACGGTAGTTCTCTCCTACGACGCGCCCGTTAATTCGCCGGACGAATATCGCATTGATTTTGATGAAGCAGCTGAAGCCGCGGGAATGACACCGATTGAGTGGTCTCCCCTGACTCCGGATGCGATCAGCTTCAATATTTCTGAGGGCGTTGACGCCGGAATTTACCAAGGGGTTCTCCAAGTTCGCAATGAGGCGTCCTGCACGAGTGAGGAAATGCCCTTCAGCATAACAATCGACCCGTTACCGGCAGCTTGGTGGAGCAGTGAGGATCAAATGATCTGTGAAGGGGAGTCGGCGACCCTGTCTGTTAACCTCACCGGCGAACCACCCTGGGACCTCACCTATTCCGACGGATCTTCCGCCCTGACCATAAGCGGGATCAACACCAGTCCCCACATCTGGGCCGTGAGCCCCGCAAGCACAAAAACCTACGCCCTAACGGCAGTGAGTGATGCCAATTGCAGCAAAACCATACTTTCAGAGACCTCCGAAGTTGCGGTTGGCCGCCAGCCTATTGCCCTTGCCGGGGCAAGCGGAACCGTCTGCGCCGGGAGTTCCACAGCAATCACCGGTGCAACAGCGTTGTTTGGAACAATCCTCTGGACCCATGACGGGCAGGGAAACCTGCTGGATGAAACGACCCTGCATCCAACTTACCTGGCTGATGCGTTGGATGCAGGTGCAACGGTCACCTTAACCTTAACCGTGACCAGCAACAATGCCTGTGCCCCACAGCAGGTAACAGACAGCCGTCAATTGGAAGTGATGGACTGCCTGCCGCAGTGCCCCAGCGCAACCCGATGCGATTACGACCTGTTCCAGTTTAATTCGGTTACTGAATTTGTTGCCGCCGGGGGACAAATCAATTTTCCGTGTTCGGCTTCCGATGTCAACATTCAACTGATCAGCGCCTCCTCCGATGGTGAACTTTGCCCCGAAACGATTACTCAAACCTATGAAATTTGGGACGATTGCGGAAACCGGGCCCGCTGCCAGGCGACGATTCTTATCGATGATACCGAGCCTCCCGCTTTGTCAGGAATCCCGGCTGACATCCCGGACTTGGTTTGTTCCAATCCACCTCCGCCTCCCGAGTTATACACAGAGATCACAGCAACCGACAACTGTGGCTCCCCGGTTGAAATTGTTTTTGAAGAAACCAGCACGCAGAAGTTTGACAATTCCTATGAATCCGTCGTTTACACCATCACACGGACCTGGACTGCAACAGATGCCTGCGGAAACAGCACGTTCGACACCCAAACCATTCATGTACGTTGTGAATACTGTTCCAACGGCCTGGACGATGATGGCGATGGACTGGTGGATGAGAACGATCCCAAATGTCCCTGCAGCAGCCCGTCCTACAAGCTGGATTGCAACTTCAACCAGATGTACTATATCCCTCCGGTCTGGCAAATGGATACCAGTTATGGAACCGACGGCAACACGTATACCAACCCCTCAAGCCTGGTAATCTCAACACCCTTCGGAACAGCCAATGTCAATATCCGGACAACAGATGGTACCACTTTCAACCAAAACTATACCATCACCCAGGGAACAGCCCAGGAGATTCCTTTAACCTACGACCTGGTTCAAACCCCCAATTTCAACACAGTTGAAACCAACCGGGGATTGATTGTTGAATCAGATCAACTGGTCCAGGTCGTTTACCGGATTGCTGCCGACAACAACAAGATGATGGTCACCATTAAGGGGGAACAGGCCCTGGGACAATGGTTCCGGGTAGCCAGCCAAACCAATGTATGCGGCGAACCGAATACCGACAAGCGGGAAAACCACTTCATCTCGGTGATGGCCGTGGAGGACAACACCATTGTGAACTTCGATTTCAAGACGCCGATGAAAGGTTTGGGCAGCACCCATCAGATCACCCTGGATGCCGGAGAAACTTACCTGGTTATCGACGACGACAACAACCAAACGGTAACCGGGTCGCTGGTCACAGCAAACCGGACCATTGCTGTGGTTAGCGGCAGCCAGCACTCGAGACAATGCTCTGACAGCGGGCGCGACGGAGGAGCCGACCAGCTCATTCCAACTTGCGGACTGGGTTCAAACTATGTGATTTCGCGCGGACAAGACAACGATGACCCCAGCCAGGCGAATTATGCTGTTATTGTAGGAGTCACCGAGAATACCCACATTTTCATTGATGGCAACACGACTCCCGTCGCTACCATCGGCCCCGGCGAATACCACACCTACAACATGCCCTCGCCCGACTTCAGCAACCACTACATTCAAACCAGCGAACCGGCCTATGTGTACCAATTCGGAAGCATAATGACTAATGGTGAAATCGGCATGGCCATTGCCAGTCCCATTGATGGCTGCCGTGGCGACCGGTACATCGAATTTTTTAAGTTCCCGGGAGCTCCTACAAACAACACCACCTTCATTATTCCAGATGCCGGACTGGCCAGCTTAACACTGAACGGAACACCTTATGCCAACTTTGGGATCAGCCCGCAACCCATTCCCGGCCTGGGCGGCTGGTCAACGGTGACTTTTAGCGAGTCGGACATGAACAACTACAACATTGTGGAATCAGACGAATATTTCAATGCTTCGCAGTTTGTAGGCGATGTGGCCGGCGGCACCATGGGGTACCTGACCAGTTTCAAGGATAAAATTGACATTTTTCATCCCGAGACTGGCGAAAAAACCTACGAGTACTTTGCAGCGACTATTTGCGGCGGGCAACCGTTCGAGCACACCATTGATGCTGCAAGCTGCTCAGGCTCGCGCTACATCAGTGGTTTTATTGGCGGAGGCAATACCGAAAGCTACAAGATCTTTCCCAACAGCGTCACCTTTCAGTACACCCCAAAAGCCGGATTCTCCGGAGAAGACCATGTCACCCTGATTATTGCTGATGAAAGCGGGCTGGTCCAACCAGTGTGCCTTAACTTTTACGTATGTGGCGAAGCTCCTGTTATCAGTTGCCCGGCGGATTTGACCCTGGAAGCCAGCGAAGGAACCTGCCTTTCGGATCCGGTAGCGCTGGGCAGTGTGACTGCTACGGGTGGATGCTCGTCAACCGACGCGCTCGTTATCACCAACGATGCCCCAGAACAGTTTCCGGTGGGCGAAACCCTGGTGACCTGGACGGCAACAGACTCTTGCGGCAATTTTGCCCAATGCTACCAAACGGTTAGGGTGAGCGATCACGAGCCCCCCTCATTTTCTCCGCCGGCGCCCATTACGGCATGCGTTGAGCGAATCTTTGAAGCGGTTTACAACAGTGAAACAGGTGATATCAGTCCCGGACGACCGGAATACTATCGCTTTCCGGCAGGCGACACAACATTTGACCTGACGGATATGGCCGACAATTGCTGTGCTGCCAACGACATGACCCTCCACTGGCAAATCGATTTTGCCCCCACGCCGGCCCTCTCTCCCCCACATGATCCGGTAAGCAAATCGCCCATTTCCGGTACCGGACAGCTGTCAACCTATGGAAGCGATATTTTGTTTCCCGGCGACGGCGTGACTTTCATGGATGTTCAACACACCATCAGCTACTGGTTAACCGACTGCAACAATAACACAACCGGCATTCAAACCACGACACTTACGGTCACCCCACGTCCCAATATCATCAAAAAGTTATAAAGAAGGCCCCCACTCGATTTTCCCGGAATGAAGCTTCGGCCCCCTTGGCTTCCATTTTTTAGAGTTTTCAATGACCAGACGTATCCCGAAAAATCCCGGACAGGCTGTGAACTATTCGCTCATACGGCTTACCCCGCTCCTATTCGGATTGCAAATCCCCTGTCAATAAGGCCTGGATGGCATTTCCAGTTCAGCCGCCGCCTGCTTTGTATATATTCGGAAGAGCGGATGTTAAATAATTAATCGGCTGGTAATATACGCATAGCCTTTTTCCTGATCATATTCTATTCCTGGTCTGAGTAATCCATTGATGTCGTGGCTAAATTCATGATCAATCATTTTATCATTCAGGTTTTGGAGAAATTGCTTTGTTGTTGGTGGCTTATCCACTACAAACTGCATGTATTCAAGGTAACAGTTCCGCAGTTTAACGCTATCAACATTTTCATGGCTTGCAGCCCACCAAAGATCAAACAGATCACGACCTTTCCGGCGCTGGTATAATGCCCGAAGTTTGGTGCCCAACAGCTCTTCCAACTCATATGACATGATGCTACAGTTACCCTTAAACCACGTGCTTTCGGTTTCATAGTGTACTTTGTTCAATCCCAATACGGAAAAATGTTCCCGGCAGTTAATCTCAATCTTCAACCGAAGGTTTACAATTGGTGGAATTTCCGATTCGAAACGATAGATAATTGTATTGTTGTTTCCATTTTGTTTGATTGAGCATTTGGTCCCTAAAAACTTCATTCGCTCCCTTATTCGCTCCAATAGGGGCTTTATCGGTCCTTCCTTAATCTGAACAAGATCAATATCTTCGGAATAACGAACCTGAGGCTTAAGAAAAACCTTATGTAATGCTGTACCTCCGCGAAAAGCCAAGTTTTCACGTAATAGATCGTCTGAAAATATTTCTATTAATGCCCGTTCAATTAGCAAATCTTGCTCCACTTGGGCATTGTCAGGCTACGAGGCACTTTGTCTCCATTCTTCAATATATCTGCGTGGTATCATAAATCGCTTTCCAATTCAGTATTGATATTGATTTTCCAATCGGGGTCAGTTATTCCTTTATTCCTGACATGCTTCAATAGTTGAACCGTTTGTATTTTTTTATCTTTTAATGCTCGCTTTACGGCAACAGCCAATTTCTCATTTCCTATTTCCTTATCGATAAGATAACCCAATCGCTGGATAGAGCTTGTTACCGAATAGTTTCGTGCCACCCTTGTTAAATCTGACGGCTTCATTTCTTCTATCAGTTCTTCCAGTATTGTGAAAACCCGGTTTATACCAAAATTTCCGTAGGTTAGCAAATCAAGCGCTGTCAATTCAGGTGAGGAAACATTGATATATCCAGCATCTGTTTTCATTTGGATAATATCATTTTCTGACCAGTCCTGCTTGACATAGAAATTTACGGTCAACTTTTGATTCCTTATATCCCTTAGTGCCGGCTTTTCAGTAATCACATAGTATTCCATTGGCTGTTGGTGACCAGCACCAAACAAAGCAGCTGCAGAGAATAGTCCCACGTAATATTTTTTCTCAAGTGTAAGCATCAGATCGTCGATAAACAAATTCGGGGGTATCATGCCCTGTCTGGAATATTCTGGTGTAATAATTGCAAAAAAGCCACGACGAATCGGAGTAATTTTATTTTTATTCTTTAAACGAAAAAGGGTCTGATTCAAGGCATTGCCAGAAAGGCCCAATTGTTGCTTTACTTCATCCAAACCAAAAGAATATCTCCCTTTTGCCCGAATATCACTAACAAGACCCTCTAATGTTAAAAACTGAGTCCCCATCTATAATCTATTTGCGTTAAACTACTATTTTCGTAATAGATCGCAAATTAAATCATTACATTGAAATTTCAAAGGATTTACCCGCCTATCTTACTATGTTATAATTTGAACCTGCGAAAGCCAAACCATTTTTTTCCAGCCGGACATCAATTTTTGTTTGCCCGTCTTCGGTTTGATAAAGTAGTATTTCTGAATTTGCCATGTTAAACCAGTAAAATATTTCACAAAAATCTTTGGTAGCTCTGTATTGCTTTGTTTTAAATGAGCTGTTGCCCTATTTTAACCCATTAGTATAACCCGCAGTGGTGGGGGTTAATGCATTCGTCTCATCCTCATTTCCCATCTTAATCCTGTCGATTTTTCAATCTTTTAAATCCTGTTCAGACATTATTCCCGGTTAATAAGGTTCGGATGACACACTCTGCACCAGCCGCTAACTGCTTTCGACAGATCCTGAGGAGCGGGTTCATATTACTTTTTTTTCTTGCTCTTCAGCTTTTTTGTGGTATCAGATATTTGTTCCAAAAAATGTTTTTCCACTTCCGACAATTCATTTTGTTTACGCGCTTTATATTTCTCATATTCCGAATGTGCTTTCTGTAAAGCTTGCTTATGGCTTATTGTTCCGGCGTGATTCAAAACATCTTTTCTTGTTAATTGCAGAAAACTATCCAATTGCTCAATCCAGTCTTTCATGTACATTGGGGTTTGGTTGAGTGCTTGAATTTCCGCTATTTCAAGATATGCTGTAACAATCCGGTTTAAGATATCCAATTCTTGTTCCGAAAGATAATTCTTTGCAATTTCCGCTTCCTGTTTCGTCGGTTTAGTGCCTTTAAAACTACTAAGACCAAGATTGGGCACCGTCGAATCAACTCTTTGGTAAATTACCTCAGCAGCAGTTTTTCCGTGCGCTGCCCAGTGCATTTTATTTTGAACGGTTTTAAAAAATACCATTGACATTTCCAGCGATGGGTCGTAATCGATACTGGTTGCATAAATATCTAAAACTTTGCGCCAAAACACCTTTTCAGACGAACGAATATCCCTGATACGCGCCAATAGTTCATCGAAATAATTTCCGCCACCTGCTTGTTTTAGCAGATCATCGTTCATCGTAAAACCTTTCACAATGTATTCCTTTAAACGTGCTGTTGCCCATTGTCGGAATTTTGTTCCCTGATGACTTTTTACCCGGTAACCAACCGAAATAACAACATCCAGGTTATAAAGCTTTACACTTTGTGTTTGTGTTTTTCCTTTAATGGCGCCATGTTGAGTGGTGTGTGCAAAATTTGCACATACCAATTCTTCGTCCAGTTCGCCTTCCTCAAAAATGTTTTTAATATGCTTAGTTATTACCGAACGTTCTTTCTGAAACAATTCGCCCATTTGTGCTTGTGAAAGCCAAACGGTTTCTTCTTCCAGCCGAACATCAATTTTTGTTTGTCCATCTTCGGTCTGATAGAGTAGTATTTCTGAATTTGCCATGTTTAACCAGTAAAATATTTCACAAAAATCTTTGGCAGCTCTGTGTTGTCTTGTTATAAATGAGCTGTTGCCCTATTTTTTACCCATTAGTAAAACCGCAGCGGTGGTGGTCGATCTCATCCTCATTTCCTAGCGTCGTCCTGTCCATCATATAATCTTTCAAATCCTGTTCAGACATTTTTCACCGGTTAAGCGGCCGGAATTGCAAATTCCAGCCAGCTGCCGCCAGCCTTCGACATATCCTAACCAGCTCGGGGAAGCGGGTCCACCCGCAAAATGCTTTCGCCAGATCCTGAGGAGCATGACCACTATTTGCCTTTTCTAATTTTTATTCAGTGAATTTCATTAGATATCGATGAGTAATACCCACTTCCCCCTAGTACTGCCATCTCTTTTCACAGCACCTTTTTCTTTCAATCTTTTTATATGTTCACCAACCGCCGATTCATTAATAGCAAGCTTTTCAGCAATGCCTTTATAAGTCACATCATTATTCTCCTTAATAATCTTAAGAACATCTTTTTGCCGATCTGTTAAAGAATCTATTACACCACCTATTGCACCACCTATTGCACCACCTATTGCACCACTTTCATCAACACCTTGCCAAACTTTATGGAGAACAACCATAAAGCCACCATCTTTTTCCAAAATATCAGGCTCAGGAAGCCCATGTTCTTTGCAGGAATTGTATATTTTTAAGGTGCCACGTCCCCAAGTATCAATATATCCGGCCATAAAACAAGCTTTGGCAATTTTAGGATTACGTGGACGGGAGTTGTGTTCTCCTTTCAATTCTCCCAAAGTTAAACCAAATGGCAAACCTCCCTCGTTCCAAATGGAAAGCCTGTTGTCATATACACGCAGCTGAATATGAGCACCCATGTAAGTTCTGTGTACTAATGCGTTAAGCATCATCTCCCTAAGGGCTGCAACCGGATATTCGTCTTTTTCAACGCGTTGCATTCCAACAAAATCTACGGGACGGGTCAAAAACTTATGATTCAGTTGCACTTGAACTTCTGCCAACATTTGAACCAAGTTGCCTTCTACTACTTCCTGAAATTTTAAATCGGTTGAATCTTTCCCGAAACGGCCTATTTTAACCTGAACATTTGGATAAAATCGGTTCGGGTTCTTCCCAAAAAGAACAATGGCTGCCCTTTTTAATTTACGGCCTTCTGTAAGCTGTAATTTTTCTAATATTTGAAAAACGGATAACCCTTTTGTATCAGGCATCCTGCCTTTTTCTCTGCTATCTTCGATAAACTTTGCAATACTCTTCTCTTCAATATCTTTTATAGTTGCACCTTCTTCAACCACATCATCCCATGTTTTACCAGCCTTTTTAAGCAAAAATTCGTTCAATTCAACACCTGTTAATTCCATTTTCGTACTGCCTGTACGGTAATAAAATCTGCCACGCAACGAAACAGCCACCGAGTACGGATTAACTTTTATTGAAATGTATTTCATTCCCTCTTTATCCTCAAGCTGCACATCACAGATAATCCCCATAGAATTACGGATTTTATTGGGAATATCTTCCATCAATTTTGAATAGTCAGCCAGGTGAGAAACATTTCCTTTGTTATCAATACCAATGTATATCATTCCTCCGATGGCATTGGCAAAACCACAAACCCATTTAAGGTAATCATCATGCCAACTTTGTTTATATTCTATGTTTTGTTGTTCGGGCATATTCTTTTGTTTTTTTATTGCGTCGAAAATTACATGATTTTCCCGGATGCGTCGGTAAAAAAACTGCTCTTTTTCAAGCTAAAGCATCGGCAGATATTTCGGGACTTATCGATGTGGAGTTTTGTGCGGGGGCTATTCACATTTTGTTTCCCGGTATGTTTTAATTGATTCCTAAATGCGCGTGGTCGTTTCTTTGTCCTGAATAGGATTGCTTGATTTTGGGACGGACAAGATTTTATTACTCTCGTCCTCATTTCGCAACGTAATCCTGTCCATCTTTAAATCTTTCAAATCCTGTTCAGACATTTTTCACCAGTTAAAAGGCCGGAATTGCAAATTCCGGCCAGCCGCCACCAGCCTTCGACATATCCTAACCAGCTCGGGTAGGTGCTGTTATGCGTTCGTTCTTCTTTCATCGTCAGTCGTTATATGTCAAGTATCGCAAGTTCTCCAATTCTGTCAAAGCGAAACATTCTTTCTGCCTCTCGCCTGTGACAATAAGAGGTAATATGTGTTTCGTTTGGTGTGAACCAAAGCTCTTGAGTTCCTGGACTATCGGTAGCAAGTTGAATATTGCTTATTGTTCGTATGCTTTCCTCTGCTTCAATTCTGTCGGCAATAATTAATTCTCCTGTTGTGTTGTCAACAGAATATGTTGTCCAAGCAGAACGAGTGTAACGCATACGAATAAATTTACGATACTGGATTGCTGTATTTACGATCGATGCAATTCTGTCAAGACCTAAATTCGGTCCCGTTGCTTCCAATGTAAATGCTCTTTGCTTGATAACAGGGTTTAGGATATTGGCAATCGAAAAAGTTCTATTGGTGTTTTTTAAGTAGCAATATGCGTGGAGATTTCCGTTATTAAATTGAGTTGGCTTTACAATCGTTGGAGTTCCGTTGTAAATGAAAGAAATAAAATTGTTGTTGCAGATTGCTGTTTTGATTAAATCATTCTTTGGATTTGCAGTTGGTTGAACTGTTGAAGGAATAATTATTGGTGGTTCGTCTTTTACTTGCTTCTCTGTTTCCTCGCCAAGTTTCGTTTCACTTACTGTGATTTGAGAGTTTTCATTAACAAATCCAAAGCTGTCAATACCCAAATATCGTTCACGATATTTTTCCCTTGACATTTTTTCTGCTTCTTCCTTTGTCCATTGAGGAACTGAAGAAATTGGTTTCGCTGACCGAAGTCCGTCAGGAATTTTGAATTGAGAGTGAATGTTTGCAATAACATTAGCGATGAACAAACAACAACTTTCAGGGTTTTGATGAACTTGAATTTCTGCAAAACGAATTACAATCCATCCACGATTTTTAAAAGCGTTGTTTCTGTTGGTGTCTGCAAACCTAAAATGGGTTGCTTTACGCTTTGCAATATCGTTTATCCCCTCATATGGTTCGTCAATCTCAACGTCAAGGAAAATATTTATTCCTGATTTCTCGTCAATAAAAGTAAAGTCAGGTTCATAAGGTTTGATACTGCCTTTGATAAGAATATATCTGTCGTCAAAAAGTTGAAATGAAGTTTTGAAAT
>NZ_LGIA01000207.1 GCF_001270965.1 Sunxiuqinia dokdonensis
CGAATGAAAAATAGTTGATTGAAACGAACATGTTGCTCCGCACACAAACACGAATGAAAATAATTTTCAGCAACATGTGAGTTCCATCGGACCATTAAAAAACAAATTATTTGCCGATGAAAATAAGTGTTTAAGAGAGAAGGGATGGAGAACCGGTTTTATTGGTTCTCCATTTTTTTTGCCCAATTTTTTTTGAAATGATCCAGAATTCGGGTGGACTCGTGAGTAAATTCAATCCGAATCTTTTATAAAGGTTGAAGATTGAGAAGTTCGACTCAAGCAAATTTTTAATCGGATGATGTTGAGCCGAATCCTAAAAACTATAAACCAACAAAAAAAGTTTCATGCAAACAAAATTGTATCTCAGCTTAATGGTGATTGCCGCAGGACTGTTCCTTAGCGCTTGCCAGCAGTCTACTGCAAAAATCGAAAAAAATCCGGTAACAACCGAGCTTCGCGCTCCGGCTTACCCCTTAATTACCATTGATCCCTACACCAGTGCTTGGTCAATGACCGACGAGTTGTACGGTGAACCCGTTAAACACTGGACCGAAGAAACGCACTCCCTGATTGGAGCCATCCGGGTAGATGGACAGGTGTACCGTTTCCTTGGAAAAGAAGATATTCCTTGGAAAACCTTGCTACCCTTATCAAAAGAAGAAGCCTGGCAAGCGAAGTACACCAACTCGTCGCCTGCCAATGGCTGGGAGCAGAATGATTTTGACGACCAGGCATGGCAAGCCGGGACAGGCGCGTTTGGTACGCCAGGACACCAGGCCGCAAAAACCGACTGGGATAGCGGTGATATCTGGGTTCGTCGTGAGTTCGACACTCCCGAACTGGCACCAACCGATCCGCTTTATTTGGTGTATTTTCATGATGACGATTTTGAACTGTACCTGAATGGGAAGGAAATTGTGAATACAGGCAACCGTGCACGAAGAGATGTTGTGCTGAAAATTGATGCTTCCTTGTTGAATGAATCGGGCAAGAATGTACTGGCGGCCCATTGCCGCGATCGTGGGGGAGAGGCTTACGTCGATTTTGGCCTGTTTACTGAAATCGATCAAAAGCGGGTTTTTACACAAACTGCCAAGCAAACTAAAGTGTCGCTTTCGGCTACACAAACCCACTACGAGTTTACCTGCGGCCCGGTTGACCTGAAACTTCAGTTTGTATCGCCTTTATTGCCCGGTGATCTGGACTTGTTGTCGCGCCCGGTGAACTACATCAACTACCAGGTGGTGTCGAACGACGGAGCTGAGCACGAGGTGCAGGTTTATATTGAAGCCACACCCGAGTGGGCGGTGAATGAACCGACACAGGATGTGGAGATCACCAAAGGGCAAGCCGGGGAAGTTGGTTTTCTGAAAGCCGGAACGATTGAGCAGCCGGTTTTGCAAAAGAAAGGCGATAACATTCGCATTGACTGGGGCTATGTTTATTTAGCAGCCAATCAAAATGAAAATACGTCATTGGCCATTGGTGATTACTTCGAAACCAAAGATGCTTTTACCCAATCGGGAACTGTTGCTGGCGAAAGTAGCATGACAGCCAGACCCAGCAAGCAAATGCCGGCCATGGCTTTTGTTGATAACCTGGGAACAGTTTCTTCGGATGAAGCTTCGGGCTATGTGATGTTGGCTTACGACGATTTGGAGTCGATTCAATACTTTGGCGACAACCTGAAAGGCTGGTGGACCAAAGAAGGAACGGTCACGATCAACGACGCGCTTGAGGCAGCCTCGGCTGAGTACAGCCAGGTGATGAATCGCAGCACCGAGTTCGATAACCAATTGTGGGACGAAACCGTGAAAGCCGGTGGTAAAAACTACGCCGACCTGTGTGTGCTGGCGTTCCGCCAGAGTATTGCCGCCCACAAACTGGTGAAAGATACCCAAGGCAACATTTTGTTTTTGTCGAAGGAAAACTTCAGCAACGGATCTATCGGAACGGTTGATGTGACTTACCCGTCAGCTCCGCTGTATCTAAAATACAATCCCGATTTGCTGAAAGGCATGCTCAACCCGATTTTCTATTATACCGAAAGCGGCAAATGGACCAAGCCTTTCGCCGCACACGACGTGGGTACCTATCCGCTGGCCAACGGCCAAACGTACGGAGGCGACATGCCGGTTGAAGAATCGGGCAACATGGTGATTCTGACGGCTGCCATTGCTGAAATGGAAGGTAACGCCGACTATGCTGCCGAACACTGGGAAGCCCTGACCACTTGGGCCAACTACTTGTTGGAGAACGGACTGGATCCTGAAAACCAACTGTGTACCGACGATTTTGCCGGTCACTTTGCCCACAACGTGAACCTGTCGGTAAAAGCCATCATGGGAATTGCCAGCTACGGCCGTCTGGCCAAAATGCTGGGCAAAGACGAAGTAGCCGAAAAATATACATCCGAAGCCAAACGCATGGCGCAGGAGTGGATGAAGATGGCCGATGACGGAGACCACTACCGTCTGACTTTTGACAAGCCGGGAACCTGGAGCCAGAAGTACAATCTGGTGTGGGACAAGCTGATGAATCTGGATATTTTCCCTGCCGAAGTGGCGCAAACCGAAATTGCCTATTACCTGACCAAGCAAAACAAGTATGGTTTGCCGCTCGATAACCGCAGAACCTACACCAAGAGTGACTGGATTGTGTGGACCGCCACTTTGGCTGATGACAAGGAGACTTTCCAAAAGTTCATCGACCCCTTGCATGCCTATGTAACCGAAACGCCCGACCGCGTGCCGATGTCCGACTGGTACGAAACACCCAGTGCCGAGCAAGTTGGTTTTCAAGCTCGCTCAGTCGTCGGTGGTTACTTTATTAAACTGTTGGAGAAATAAGAGAATTATCATCAAATCATTCTGAATTTTATTGAAACTGCTGCTTGTGAAAACAAGTGGCAGTTTTTTTTTTTTTTGAGTCTTGTTTCGTTTATGAAATAAATAGTCTACTTTAGTATGTTCAAACATATGAACAAATAAAGAGGGGTTTTCGAATGAAACGAACATGTTGCTCCGCACACAAAGACGAATGAAAATAATTTTCAGCAACATGTGAGTTCCATCAGACCAATAAAAAACAAATTATTTACTGATGAAATTGATCATTGACCACCAGAGTCCGGTTCCGCTGCATGCCCAGGTAGAAAACCTGCTGCGACAGCTGATTGAACTGCCCGAATATCAGGATGGCGGATTTCTGCCGAAAGAAATTGATTTGGCCAGGCAGTTGGGAATTTCGCGAAATACCTTGCGGCAGGCGACTAACAAACTGGAATATGAAGGGCTACTGGTTCGGAAGAAGGGCGTGGGGACCAAAGTGGCCAAAAAAACGGTGACCACGCATCTGCAGCATTGGCATAGCTTCACGCAGGAAATGAATGAGCGCGGCGTTCAATTTAAAACCTTTAGCCTGAATGTCGACTGGGTGGAAGCCGATGAAAAACTGGCTTCGTTTTTCAAAATTGAAGAGCAGACCAGGGTGCTTCGCTTAAGTCGCGTGCGTGGCGATGATGCCGGGCCTTTCGTGTATTTCGAAAGTTATTTTCATCCGCGCATCGGGCTTACCGGGAACGAGGATTTTACGCGTCCCCTGTACGAAATTCTGGAAGATGATTTCTACGTGGTGCCCTCCCTTTCCAAAGAAAAAATAAAGGCTCGACTGGCCACATCCATTACGGCCAAACGCTTGTCCATTAAAAAAGGCGATCCGGTTTTGGTTCGCGAGCGACTGGTTTACGATCCCGGAGACCGACCGTTGGAATACAACATCGGGTTTTACTGTGCCGACAAATTTGCCTACACCATTGATATAAAAAGATAAACCATGAAAAAAATTGCCATTGGCGTTGATGTTGGCGGAAGCCACGTGAGCAGCGCCGCCTTTAATTGGGAGTCAGAAAAATTTCTTGACAAAACCTTTGCTGAAAACGACTTGGATAACCATGCCCAGTCTGATGTGATTATCGACTCGTGGGGAAAGACCATTGCCGAATCCATTCGGCTGGCCGGCGTTGAAAACATCGCCGGAGTCGGTTTTGCCATGCCCGGGCCTTTCGATTATGAAAACGGGATTCCGCGTTTTACCGGCGAAAACAACAAGTACGAAAACATTTACGGGCTGAATGTTCCGGAAGCCCTGCGCGCGTATTTGAAATTGCCAGCCGATTTTCCTGTCCGTTTCATCAACGATGCCACAGCTTTTGCCATTGGCGAAGACTGGGCAGGAAAAGCCAAAGGATCGACACGTTCGCTGTCCATTACACTGGGAACCGGTTTCGGCTCCGCTTTTCTGAAAGATAGTTTACCAGTCACCACTGGGGCTGATGTTCCCGACCAGGGATGTATTTGGCATTTGCCGTTTGAAAGCGGCATTGCCGATGATTACTTTTCCACCCGCGGTTTGATTGCACGCTACAAAGATGCTACCGGCAAAACAGTGACAGGTGCCAAAGCAGTGGCCGAAGCTGCGGCCCATGAAAAAGAAGCACAATTGATATTTGACGATTTTGGCCAAAAGCTGATTGACTTGCTTCAGCCGTGGCTGCAGAAATTTGGCGTTGAAGTGCTTGTGATTGGCGGAAATATTGCCAACGCGTTTCACTTGTTTCAACCGACCATGAATGCGGCGCTTCAAAAGTCCGGCTTAAGCCTTCGCGTCGAACTTTCGGAGCTCAAGGAAAACGCTGCCATTATTGGAAGCGCACGCCTCGCTGAACCTGATTTCTGGAAGCGCGTGGCTCCTTGCCTGGCAACCATGTAAGCTTCAAATTTTATCAAGTGAAATCCTAAACCAACTCATTTTATGAAACCAATTTATTCAATTTATCTGTTCTTTTTCCTTTTGGCAGCTTGTCAGCCTGTGGAGAGTCGGCGGTCAACCGAAGAGCTCGCTCAAAAAGTACGCGAAAACGAATCCATCACTTTTACCAAGCAGAAAGCCCGTGACGTGGTGAAAACCGGCTTCAATGCTGGTGATGGCTACCGCGAAGTGTGGATTCGCGATTACAACACCTTTATCGAGCTGGCTGCTGAACTTTACGATCCGGCAGAGTTGAAGGAAAATCTGCTGGTGTTCTTCCGCATGCAGGGTGACGACGGAAATATTCTGGATGGCTTTACGCCCCGCGAGGATACCATCGTCCGATACGATTTTACCTATACAGATATGGCACCCAATTATGCTGGCCATAAAAATACGGTGGAAACTGATCAGGAAACTTCGCTGGTTCAGGCGGTTTATAAGTACATTAAGGCCACAGGCGATCAATCCATTTTGGATGAGCAGATTGGTGACATGACGGTAGCGCAGCGTCTGGAAGCGGCCATGGAGTTTTTGATTACAAATCGCTATGTGACCAGCCACAATTTACTTTGGGGAGCCACAACTGCCGACTGGGGCGATGTTCAGCCCGAACATGGCTGGGGAGTCGATCTGGACGAAAATACGCACCGGGCCATTGATATCTACGATAACGCCATGTTTATCATTGCACTGGATAATTTAATGGAAATGATTCCATCATCCAGATCGCGCTGGGAAGTGGTTCGCGACGAAGTTTTTAAAAGTTGTCGGAAACATTTGTGGGACCAGGAAACCCAAAAGTTTATTCCACATATTTATCTTGAAGGTTCCCCGTTTCCTGATGATTTCAACGAAAATGAGATTTACTACTTTGGCGGAACAGCCATTGCCATTGAAGCCGGTTTGTTGTCGGTCCCCGAAATTGAGCATTCGCTGAATGAAATGGTGAAACGGGTGAAAGAAGCGGGCGCTCCTTCAATCGGATTAACGCTTTATCCTCCCTATCCCGAAGGCTTCTTCGAAAACCAAATTATGAACCCGGAGTACAGCTATCAAAATGGCGGCGACTGGACTTGGTTTGGCGGTCGCATGATTCAGCAACTGGTACGGTATGGTTTTTTGCAGGAAGCTTACGAGCAGCTTTTACCCATGACCGAGCGTGTCTTGGAAAACGATGGGTTTTATGAATGGTACTCCATCAACAACGAGCCGCGCGGATCGGGAACGTTCCGTGGTTCGGCCGGTGTACTCTATGTAGCCATTCAGCAGTTGGAAGAAGCTTTAGCCAATCAGTAGGTTTTGGTTTTTCCGTTGATTTAAAATAAGAAATAGTATGAAGAGATATCGTTTGTTAACATTGTTATTAGCCCTTTCGACACTTGGCTCCTGGGCACAAGTACCCAATTTTATTGATGAGGTGGATCCGAATATCGGAGCAGCACATTCCCGATGGTTTTTTTACACACCGGCTGCCAATCCGTTTGGGATGGCCAAGCCGGCGGCTTCAACCGACGGTCACTACGGAAACAAATGGGGCTGGGAGGCCGTGGGTTACGACCAGCGCCACACCTCCATCGAAAGCTTTGTCAATTTTCACGAGTTCCAGATTGGCGGCGTGGCGGTGATGCCCACGGTGGGAAACTTGCAAACCATTCCCGGCACGCTCGAATCGCCGGATGAGGGTTACCGCTCGCGTTTCTCGAGAGAGACCGAACTGGCCCAGCCTGGCTATTACCGGGTTGAACTCGATGATTATGGTGTTCTGGCCGAGTTGACTTCTACACCCCGGGTGGCTTTTCATCGGTACACGTTTCCGGAGACAAAACAGGCGCATCTGATTTTTGACATTGGCAACCGGCAGGGCGAAAGTGGTGCGGTAACCGATGCTTTTGCGCGTCGCGTATCTGAATCAACCTTCGAAGGGTTTGTGCAAACCTTACCCGAGTATGTCAAAAATTATCAGGCGGGAGCACAGGTCAAAATGTATTTTGTAGCCGAGATCGATCAGGTACCTGCCGGTTTTGGGACCTTTATCGGTGAGGAAGTTCATGCTTCGGGCGAGTCGGTTCAGGGGCCTGGCTGTGGCCTGTATTTCAATTTTGAAACCGAAGCGCAGGAGTCAGTTACCGTGAAGATTGGCTTGTCGTACACCAGCATCGCCAATGCCCGGCTCAACCTGCAAACCGAAGCTGCGGACCTGGATTTTGATCAAGCCAAAAAGCAGGCGCAGGACTATTGGAACAGCATGCTGGGCCGCATTGCCGTTGAGGGCGGACAGGCAGAGGATCGCGTGAAATTCTACACCGGACTGTACCACGCGCTTTTGGGACGTGGGCTGGCCAGCGATTGCAACGGTGCCTATGTGAAAAACAATGGCGCCATTGGGCAAATTCCGCTCGACGAACAGGGGCAACCGTTGTATCATCATTACAACACCGATGCGGTTTGGGGAGCATTTTGGAACCTCACCCAGCTTTGGGGCATTGCCTATCCTGATTATATGAATGAATTTGTGAATTGCCAGTTGGATGTGTACCGCGACTGTGGCTGGCTGGCCGATGGCATTGCGACCTCAAAATTTGTGTCCGGCGTGGGCACCAACTTTATGGGGCAGGTCATTGCCTCGGCGTATAACCGCGGAATCCGAAACTACCCGGTTGACCTGGCTTTTGAGGCGGTGCTGAAAAATGAAACCGGCTGGCAAAACCGCCCCGAGGGTGTGGGCAAGGCCGATACGCAGGTATTCCTGGAACGGGGTTATGTTCCCTATGCTGAGAATAGTGCCTACTACACGGGTTCTTCAGCTGTGGCATCACAGTTTTCGGCTTCTCACACTTTGGAGTATAGCTTCAGTGCCTATGCCGCAGCGCAGATGGCGAAAAGCCTGCAGAAAGACACGGCCTACAACGAGCTCATCGCGCTTTCGTCGGGATGGGAAAAGCTGTTCGATCCGTCCACGGGCTTTATCACTCCGAAGGACATGGATGGTAACTTCCTCGATAGTTTTGATCCCTATCAGGTGTGGCGCGGCTTTCAGGAAGGAAATGCTTTTCAGTACACGTTTTACGTTCCCCACGATCCGGATGGACTAATCGGGAAAATTGGTCGCGACAAGTTTAACGAGCGTTTGGATGCCTTATTTCTGAAAGCGCAGGAAACCGGCTTTGGCGGAGGAAAAACAATAGACGCTTTTGCCGGGCTGGAGAATGTATACAATCATGGAAATCAGCCCAGCCTCCATATTTCCTGGTTGTTTAATTTTTCCGGTGCTCCCTGGCTGACGCAAAAATGGGTACGCCAAATCTGTGATGACTTTTATGGTACAGACGGCATTCATGGTTATGGCTATGGTCAGGATGAAGATCAGGGACAGTTGGGTGCCTGGTACGTGATGGCCGGCATGGGCTTGTTTGATGTAAAGGGCGGAAGCGATGTGGAACCGAACTTGCAACTGGGCATGCCTTTGTTTCAAAAAGTTCGCATCCAGCTTCATCCGGACTACTACTCCGGAACCGAATTTGTCATCGAAGTCAAAGGTGATCCGACAAAGCAGCATTATATCCGGTCGGCAAGCTTGAATGGCAATTCACATACGAGTTTTCAGTTGCCTTGGAACGAATTTATTCATGGTGGACATCTGATTCTGAAGGCTTCGGATAAACCCAACAAGCGCTGGGGTATAGAATAAAATAATCAAGAAAATATAGAAATGAAGAACTACAGAAAAACAGACCAGTTTCTGCGACCGGTAACAAAACCTGATCAGCAGGCTGGCACTTATGATATTTACCCAAGTTTGAGTTTGGAAGCCGGAACGATTAAAGCTGGCTTAAAAGGCTTGGCCCAAGCCATCAGCGGACGTGAACAAGTTGTAATTGATGGCTACCAAGGCATTTTTTTTGATGCATTGAAAGATGAACTGGATGCCGAACTGCAAGCGATTGGAAAAACGGTTCACTGGACGGATGTTTCGGTTGCGATGAAGACAGTATCGGAAATTGACGAGATGGTAAAACCCTTTCTTGGAGGCGATGATCCTTTATTTGGCACCCGGACGAGCTTGACCTTGGCGGACTTTTTTGATGCGCAGAAGCTGAAGCAACTCAAGCCTTCTTCAGAAGCTGATCTCAGTATCCTCATTGGACCGGGAGCCGCTTTGGCCGGTTGGGAAGCTTGCGTGGTGTACGTCGATCTGCCCAAAAATGAATTGCAGTTTCGCGCCCGTGCGGAGGCCATCACCAACCTGGGAGCATCAATGCCGGAACCCATCAAAACCATGTACAAGCGGTTTTATTTTGTCGATTGGGTGGTGCTGAATAAGCATAAGCAGCATTTGCTCTCTGAGATTGATTTTTTGGTTGACGGCCAACAGCCTGATGCAATGAGCTGGATGACTGGTGCTGATTTGCACAAGGCTTTGCGAACGATGGCCACGAACCTGTTTCGCGTTCGCCCGTGGTTTGAGCCCGGCGCCTGGGGCGGACAATGGATTAAGGATAAGATACCCGGCCTGAACAAAGAAGTGGTAAATTATGCCTGGTCGTTCGAACTGATTGTGCCGGAAAATGGACTGTTGTTTGAAAGTGATGGCTTGCTGCTGGAAGTGTCCTTCGATTCGCTGATGTTTCAGGAGCAGGAGGCGGTGTTAGGTGAGCATGCTGCCCAATATGGTGCGGAGTTCCCCATTCGCTTCGATTTTTTAGACACCTTCGATGGCGGCAATCTGTCCATCCAGTGCCATCCGCAGGTCGATTATATTCAAAAGCATTTTGGAGAAAACATCACCCAGGAAGAAACCTACTATATTTTGGATGCGGATCCCGATGCGAAATGCTACCTCGGGTTTCAGGAAGATATCGACCCCAAAGCTTTTGAAGCTGATTTGACTTACAGCTTTGAAAACAAAAAGCCGATTGACATTACCCGCCATGTGCAGGTGTTGGATTCGAAAAAGCATGACTTGTTTCTGATTCCTCCGGGAACCATTCATGGTTCGGGGACAAACAACCTGGTGCTTGAAATCAGCACGACTCCCTATATTTTCACTTTCAAAATGTACGACTGGCTGCGGCTTGATATGGATGGATCTCCACGGCCAATCAACATTAAAAGGGGAATGGATAATTTGAATTTTGACCGAAAAGGGAGCTATGTTCCTGAAAAATTAGTTGCTCATCCATCCGTGTTGGAAGAAGGAAGCGATTGGAAATTATTCCATTTGCCAACACACGAGAACCATAGTTACGATGTGCACCGCTTTTATTTTAATTCTGAAGTTGAAGTCGAAACAGAAAGCAAATGCCACGTCCTTTCTTTGGTGGAAGGAAGTAGGATTCTTGTTGAAACGGCAAATGGGTTAAAGCAGCGGTTTAGTTATGGCGAGACCTTTGTGATTCCGGCAGCCGCCAATTCCTATCGAATAATTAATGAATCAGAAAGTCCGGCGATGGTGGTTAAGGCTTTTCTGAAGTAAACCAAGAAGTTATGAAATACGATCGATTCATTTTAGTCCTGCTTTTTTTAGGTATCTTCGGATCAATCCAGGCGCAGGAAAACCTGATTTGGCAAATCGGAGAAAGCGATAACAGTGCCTCAGAGTTTGCCTTGGCACCCGACGGCTACGAAGCGTATATTGCCAACGATTTTGGTTGGGAAGATACCTATTATCTAATCGGAACATCGGACGAAAAGGCTGATTGGCCGTACATTGTTCCCGGAACCAGCGACACCTGGGGAGGAACTTGGGGAACGTCGGGCTGGCGGTCAAGCACGCTTACCATCTTGTTTGGTGTGGAGCAAATGCCGCGGACGGGAGCCTGGAAGCTGGTTGTTGACTTGTTGGACTGTAATCCGAATGACTTGCCGCTTCTGAAAGTAACAGTCAACGGGCAAGCGTGGAAATACCGGATTCCGGTGATTGACGCAAATAGTGCCATCGATCGTCAGCCGGACCCTGCGTCGGAACACCTGATCGAAATTCCATTGCCTGACGATTTGATTGTCGCCGGAGGAAATGAGATCAACCTGACGGTGCTGGAAGGCTCGTGGCTTCGTTTCGACCAAATTAAACTGCAAGGGCCTCAAGGGGTGAACTTAACCGATAATCAGCAGGCTTTTTTCCGTGGGGTTGAAGCTGCTCCCTACGAAATTGGACACGCCGGAAACCGCGTCCAGCCTTTGTTGGTGGATGTGGAACATCTGGACGGAATGCCTGAACTAAAGGTTGTTTTGGACGGGAAAGTGATTTTTACGGAAACGCTCGAAAAAGGGAGGTATGCATTTGAAGCGCCGATGCCGGCAGTGCAGACTGCAGTAGAAAGTGATTACGAAATTTGGCTTGGCGAAGAGAAAGTTCAATCTGGAGAAGTCATGCGAAGTTCTCAAAAGCTGGCGACTCCTGCCGGTTATGTCGACACGAAGATGGGTACGGCTCATTCGCGCTGGATGATTGCGCCCGGCCCCTGGATGCCATTCAGCATGGTGAAGCTAGCCCCCGATAATCAGAATGATGGCTGGCAAGCGGGTTACGAACCGACCTTCGAATCGATTGGCTGTTTCTCTCACATTCACGAATGGACGATGGGCGGACTGGGTACCATGCCCACCAATGGCCCGCTGCAAACACAAGTGGGCGACGAAAAAGACGTGGATGGCGGCTACCGTTCCCGCATCGATAAATCTACTGAAATAGCACCTTTGGGTTACTACCGGGTCCAATTAACTGATTACGATATTCAGGCAGAACTGACTTCTACCACCCGTTGCGGGTTTCAGCGGTACACCTTCCCGAAAGACCGCGATGGCTCGCGTGTATTGCTCGATCTGGTCATTCCTTCGGAATACAAATACAACTTGCTGGATGCCTGGATCAAACAAACCGGAGAGAAAACAGTGGAAGGATACAGCCACCAGCTTTCGCCCAATACCTGGAGTGGCGGAATATCGCAGGAATACACCATCTATTTCGTGGTTGAATTTGATCAGCCGATTGCCACCTTCGGCACCTGGACCGAAAATGGCGTGACGGAAAAAGCTTCGGAGCTGAAGGTTGAAGGAGCGAAGGATGCCGGAGCCATTGTTGGTTTCGACACCCGAAAAAATCCCGTGGTGCAACTGCGAACCGGAATTTCCTACGTCAGCATTGAAAATGCCCGGGAAAACCTAAAGACTGAGCTGAGTCGACCCTATGGTTGGGATTTTGAAGCCGTAAGACAAGCCCAGGTGACAACTTGGGATGCGTTGCTTAATCGGGTCAGCATCGCCACCAATGATCAACGCGAGAAGAAGCGTTTTTATACCAATATGTACCGGGCGCTTTGCAGTCGCAATATTTTTAGCGATGTCAACGGCGAATGGCGCGATGCCGGAGAGCGAATACAAACGATGGCTGATCCTTCGTCGCCGGCTTTGGGTTGCGACGCCTTTTGGAATACCTTCTGGAACCTCAACCAATTTTGGAACCTGGTCACGCCGGAGTGGAGCAACCGCTGGGTTAGTTCGCAACTGGCCATGTACGATGCCAATGGCTGGCTGGCCAAAGGACCCGCCGGCATGGAGTATGTTCCGGTGATGGTGGCCGAGCATGAAATTCCGCTGATTGTTGGCGCTTACCAAATGGGCATTCGCGATTACGATGTGGAGAAGGCCTTCGAAGCTGTTAAAAAAATGCAAACCACCCCGGCACAGGAAGTGGGTGGCGGATTTGCCGGAAACCGGGACCTCGTTCCTTACCTGAAGTACCAGTACGTTCCCTACGATCTGGGACGTTTTTCTAATTCGCTGGAGTATGCTTTTGATGACTGGACCGTTTCGCAGTTTGCCAAAGCACTGGATAAAAAAACAGACTATGAAACATTCACCGAACGGGGCAATTACTGGAGGAATGTGATTGACCCGGAAACAGGCTATGCCCGGATGAAGGATTCCACAGGTCAGTGGGTGCCGGATTTCGATCCTTACAAATCGGGGGCAAATCATCATTATGTAGAAGGAAATGCCTGGCAGCTCACCTATTTTGTGCCTCAGGATGTGCCGGCCCTGGCCGAGGCCATTGGGAAAGATCGTTTTATTGAGCGTTTGGACTGGGGATTTAAGGAAAGCGACAAAACCCGCTTCAATGGATTGAATGACCAGTACTGGAATTATCCGGTGATTCAGGGCAACCAGCAGTCCATGCATTTTGCCTTTCTTTTTAACTGGGTACAAAAGCCTTGGCTGACCCAAAAGTGGAGCCGTGCCATTATGGAACGCTACTACGGCTACGGCGTGGCCAACGCCTACCTGGGCGACGAAGACCAAGGACAAATGAGTGCCTGGTTTGTAATGGCTGCATTGGGCTTGTTTCAAACCGATGGCGGCACGCGTGTGGAGCCGGTTTACGAGATTGCCTCCCCGCTGTATAAAGAGGTGACCATTGATTTGGGCGAACGCTTCGGACGTGGACGAACTTTTGTGATTGAAGCCAAAGATGCTTCGCGCCTCAACTGCTATGTGCAGTCTGCTAAATTGAACGGCCGCAAGCTGTCTGATTTTAAGTTTCCGGCCCAAGCACTTTTGCAAGGTGGAAAGCTCGAATTGCAGATGGGACCGCAGCCGAATCAGAACTGGGGAATTGTGGATTAAGGTGAATGTAGAGAAGTGTTAAATCCTATCGGGGTGTTTGGGAGGAATCCTGAAAAACACCTATCTTTGCCTACCAGAACAGAACAGGTAAATCCAATAAACATGAGAAAAATATCCTTGATTTTGGCCTTCGCGACAGGCTTGTTTTTGAATGCATTTGCACAATACGAGTTTCCTTTTCAGAATCCCGACTTACCCCTTGATCAGCGGGTTGAAGATTTGGTTTCCCGGCTGACGGTGGAAGAGAAAATTGACCAGCTGGTGTATACTTCACCGGCGATCGACCGCCTGGGCGTTCCCAAGTACAACTGGTGGAACGAGAGCCTGCATGGAGTAGCCCGTGCCGGTTACGCCACCGTATTCCCGCAGTCTATTTCCATCGCTGCCTCTTGGGACAAGCAGTTAATGAATCAAGTAGCTTCGGTTATTTCTGACGAAGCGCGTGCCAAACACCATGAGTTTGTGCGTCGCGGAGAACGAGGGATTTACCAGGGGCTGACCTTTTGGTCGCCCAACATCAATATTTTCCGCGATCCACGATGGGGAAGGGGACACGAAACCTATGGCGAAGATCCTTTCCTGACCGGACAAATGGGAAAAGAGTTTGTGCTGGGATTACAGGGCGGCGATTCTGATTACCTGAAAGTGGTGGCCACCGCCAAACATTATGCCGTGCACTCCGGGCCTGAACCGCTGCGTCACGAGTTTGATGTGAGTGTGAGCGAACGTGATTTCCGCGAGACTTACCTGCCTGCATTCCGCACCTTGGTGGTCGATGCCGGCGCTTACTCGGTGATGGGTGCTTATAACCGCTTTCGGGGCGAGGCTGCCTGCGCCAGTACCGAGCTGTTCAGCATTTTACGAGACGAGTGGGGCTTTGATGGTTATGTGGTATCCGACTGCTGGGCCATTGCCGACATTTGGCAGTATCACAAACTGGAGCCTGATGCAGCATCGGCCTCGGCCCTGGCGGTAAGACGTGGAACCGATTTAAACTGCGGCGACTCCTATCCGGCCTTAAGGGAGGCGCTTCAACGGGAGCTGATCTCAGAAGCGGAGATTGATATTGCCGTGAAACGGCTGTTCAAGGCCCGGTTTAAGTTGGGCATGTTCGATCCGGTTGAGCGGGTGGAATACGCGCAAATTCCTTATGATGTGAATGACAACCCGGCACACGATCAACTGGCACGCGAAGCAGCCCGGGCCAGTATCGTTCTGCTGAAGAATGAAAATACCCTTCCGCTTTCAAAAAAACTGAATACCCTGGCTGTGATCGGTCCCAATGCCGACGATGTCCAGTCGCTGTGGGGTAACTACAATGGAATTCCGAGCAATCCGGTAACGGTATTAAGTGGCATCCGCAATAAAGTGGCCCCGCAAACCCAGGTGTTGTATGCCCAGGGAAGCAACCTGGCCGAAGGTATTCCGGCCATGCAGGCCATTCCTTCCATCTACCTGCAAACCGAAGATGGCGAGCAAGGTTTAAGGGGTGAATATTTTGCCAACAGCGATTTTGAAGGACAAGCATTGTTCACTCAAACCGATGATCAAATTGACTTTATGTGGGATATGGGAACGCCTGACCCACGGCTCGAAACCGGCCAGTTTAGCATTCGTTGGTCGGGCTATATTGTAGCGCCCAAAAGCGGCTTGTATTATTTTTCAGATTGGGGCAAACCCTACATGAAAATTACCGTGAATGGCACGGAAGTGACCGGTGGAAACCATGAGCACCGCGCCAGCCTGGAACCGGTGAAGCTGGAGCTGGAGGCCGGAAAACGCTATACGATTCAGGCTGATTACCGCAATTACTATGGCGATGCCACTGCCCGCTTGCTGTGGGCTGTTCCGCAGGAGAACATGCTTGAAGAGGCCATTGAGACGGCCAGACAAGCTGATGCGGTTGTTTTGGCACTGGGCTTGAACGAACGCCTGGAAGGCGAAGAGATGTCGGTGCATATTGATGGGTTTGCGGGCGGCGACCGCACCAGCCTGGACTTGCCCAAAGAACAGGTGGAACTGATGCAAGCCATTGTTGCTACCGGAAAGCCGGTGGTACTGGTGCTCATCAACGGAAGTGCCTTGTCCATCAACTGGGCAGCCGAACATGTGCCGGCCATTCTTACGGCCGGCTACCCCGGTCAGCAGGGAGGAAATGCCATCGCCGACGTGTTGTTTGGCGACTACAATCCGGCAGGACGGCTTCCGGTAACCTACTACCAATCGGTCGACCAGTTGCCCGACTTTGAAAACTACGATATGGAAGGCCGGACCTACCGTTATTTCCGGGGAGAAACCCTGTATCCGTTTGGTTACGGTTTGAGCTACACCAACTTCGACTACGCCAACCTGGTTGTTCCCGAAGTGGTGAATGTCAATGAACCGGTAGCCGTTTCCGTTGAGGTGACCAACACCGGCGACCTGGATGGCGACGAGGTGGTGCAATTGTACCTGACCGATGAAAAGGCGTCGACCCCACGTCCGATACGACAGTTGGAAGGTTTTGAACGGGTTCATCTGAAAAAGGGCGAAACCAAGACGGTGCATTTTATTCTGGAGCCCCGGCAGTTGTCGCTCATCAATAAAAAGGAACAAAGGGTGATTGAACCGGGCTGGTTTACGCTGGCTGTTGGTGGCGAGCAAGCCGGATTCTCCGGACGGCAGGATGCCGCAACAACCACAACGATTTCCGGACGTTTTCAGGTGAAGGGAAAGACTACACCGGTGAAATAGAAGCTTGCTTGATTCCGTCTTGCGCTCGTTGCGACAGCGACAGCAAGGAGCAACAGAAAGCTGCAAATTCACAAAGGCCATTGAATGACTGTTCAGTGGCCTTTGTTCGTTTCATGCTGTTGTCATAGGACAACCAAAGAGCCGGGGAATCAAACCCGGAGGGTTTGGATGTTTGTAGAAACCAGACATGTTCCCAAAAGTACGATCCCAGCTGGGGTCGAATTTCTGGCAGGTGCGCATTGGGCTATAAATAGGTGATGCCTCCGGCATCATCAACGACAAATGATGATTGATTGCCGGATCTGCTTACTTGTCTGTTCGTTTCTTTTTTCGCTCGTCGGCGTAGAGCGAAGGCAATGAAATATTATAATGAATGACCAGCAAGCGCAGGCCAATAATAAACAGCACCGGAATAAACTGCAACACCGGGTTCATCACCTCGAACCGATAAAGTACCAAATAAAGAATCGCTCCCAAAATACAAACCGTGGCATACACTTCTTTCTTAAAAATCACCGGCACTTCGTTCACCAGGATGTCACGCAGAATACCGCCAAACACGCCGGTAATGGTTCCCAAAATGACACAGTTTACTGCAGCCAGTTCATATTGAATGCCAATTTGCACACCGGTAATGGTGTACAGTCCCAGTCCAATGGCATCGAAAAACAGCAGTGGCCGGTGAATCAGGTAAAGCTTCGATTGAAAGACAATGGCAAAGATGGTTCCCACCAGGATAAAGTAAATGTAGGAGGTTTGATCGATCCAAAACACCGATTTGCCGTTGAGCAGCATGTCGCGAATGGTGCCACCACCCACGGCGGTTACAAAAGCGATGATCAGCACGCCAAACGGATCAAAACGTTTCTTCATGGCCGTCAGCGCCCCGGAAATAGCCAGCGCAAACGAACCTAAAATACTGATGTAATTGATAACGAGTTCCATGTTGCTTGTGGTTTACTGTTTTTTTGAAGCGGCTATATTACACAATTCTCTGTAATTTCTTTCACTGCTATCTGCCCGATTGATATTCGGAGTGGCAATTACCCGATCGTCCGTTTGGGATCAATGCGCTTGCTTTTGCCTCCAAGCCTCAGGGAAATCACCGGGTCCTTTCTCCTCCTTTTTTTAGGAGGAGTCCCCAAGCGCAGCGCAGGGGGAGGTGGTTGATGATGAATTTAATCACCCAACGATTCTTGGAAACACTTTGCGTACGGAGTTGAATATGGCTTTTTGTCTTTTAGTGTACGATTTCAATGATTGGATAGGATTGACGAATCATGCAGTTAGACCGGATGCCGGATTCTCGATACTCGCTACCCGATGAGCCTTCCTGATCCGTGAACCGCTGGATCCGGAGCTGCCAGATAATTTTTCCACATGCGATTGGTTCTCATGAAAACGACGGCATTGTAATACAACAACACAGCCGTTTCAATGAACAATGTGGCATTGTAATACAACAATACGGCATTGTCAATGAAAACCGTGGCATTGTAATACAACAATACAACAGTTTTAATGAACAACGTGGTATTGTAATACAACAATACAACAGTGTCAATGAACAACGTGGCATTGTAATGCAACAATGCGGCAATGTTAATGAACGTAGCCCCTGGATAAATGAAAACGAAGCCAATATGAATGAACAATGCGCTGAAATAGATTGAAGTGACAGCCAAATAAATAGAAGTGGCGCTCATTTAAATGAAAAGAATGCTCATTTAAGCTGAAGGGGCAGCCAATTCATTCAACACGAGCGGGGAATAAGCTAACAAGCCAGCCAAATACAATCAATACGAGTTGCTATAGCCAACAAACGCTGTGCGACGCGGTAAATACTGCCGGCTTTACGAGTCATCCTGTCCGTCAATCACCGGATCAGGATCTGCCGGCTTAACGAGTCATCCTGTCCGTCATCCGCCGGATCAGGATCTGCCGGCAAGCTGCTTGAATTTTGTTTCGGGCGCGTCGATTCGTAATCGACGATTAAAACCAGGCGCGATTAAAAATCACGCCACCCGAGGCATTCCGATCTTGGAATTTGAAACATGGAACTTGGAATTTCACCTTCTTATTTTGAATGAAACTAAATTATGCTCGATTAACTGAATTATTTTGGATAAAAACCATAACTTGTAGGATCGAAAACAAAATCTGAATTTATGAACCCGCGAAAAACGATCAAGCCCAGCCATGCAGCCCAGCAAAACTAGCATCCTATATTCAACAAGTGTATCAGCTTCTTTAAAAAACCATTCGATGATATGGATTTATAAGACAGAAAAATTATGATTGTCTATCCCGTGATTTAGAGCTGAGAAAGCTTTAATCGATAAATGAACAAGTTTGCAAAAAGAAACTAAAAAACCAACAACAATAGAACATGGCAGACGATAAGATAACAACCATAATTAGGTGCCAAAACATTGCACCAATTGAAAACTTGACTAGGGAAATCAAATCAAGTTCATTAAAAATGGGTGTATTTGCAAATAATGGTAGTGGCAAGACTTTTATAAGTCGACTTTTCAGATTAATGGAAAAACAAGATGAGTTAGCTTTAGACGAAAATGGTAAAAGTCCAACAGACAAACTTCTTACTTTTGGAAAAAATAATGGAACTTTTTCGTTCAAGATTACAGACAAAGACGGCAATGTAAAAGACGATTTCAACATGTCCATTACAAAAGGACAAATTCCGACTATTCCAGAAACTAATTATTTGTATCACACATTTAATCAAGATTATGTCGAGCAAAACATCAAAGCACTGGGCTACGAAAAAGATAGCGATATTGAAGGATTCATTTTGGGTAAGGTCAACATTGACCTAAAAGAGGATGAAGACAAACTTGCTAAAATTGAAAAAGAAGGCAAAGAACTATCGGAACAAGTTGAAAAAGAAATTGACGCCTATGTTAAGGAAAATATAAGCAACATACAAAACATCAAAAGACTTAGTGAATATGCTTATCTAAGTTCAAAGGCAGTTTTTCAAGGTATTGAGAACGAATTATTCGAAGTTTCAAAAAGCATTGACGAACTCTTTGCTGACTACAATAAAATCAAGTCCGTTCCTGAAAATTTATCAGACATCAATACTGTTGACAGGGTTAATATCGATTTCAAATTACTGAATGAAATAAAAGAAAATCTAAATAAAGAGTTTTCTTTAAGTTCGTTAGCAGAAGATTTCAAACAAAAAATAAAAAACAAGCAGTCATTTATTGAAACAGGGATGACTTTGCTGTCAGAAACGAATAACAATACCTGTCCGTTCTGCGAACAAGAACTACGCGAAAGTGCGCTTAATTTAATTGATAGTTACACAAAATATATCAATGACACGGAATCAAAAACAATAAAGCGATTCAAAGCAAATTCGGAATTTCTTTCAAATCTTATCGCTTCATTAAAAGTTATTGACAACAATAATGCTAAACGAATAAACTCTTTTAACGAATATAAAACCAAATATATCCCATCAAGCGAAGAAGTAGAATTAGGTTCTTTGAACGTTGACGCAGCGCAAAAAGCAATTCAGGCTTATATTGAAATAATAGAAGAAAAACTCAAAGATATTAGCAAACCAATTGCAATTGAAAATTCAATAATCGAAGATATTGAGAAGCATCAAACCTTACTGAATAATACTATTGACTCAAATAATGAGCAAATCAATCTAATAAATGCTAAGAAAAATAGGATAGGTGAAGAAAACAAATCTGTAAGAAAAGAAATCTGTAAATGCGCTTACAACAATTTAGTTGAAACGCATAAAACGAATATTAAAACCATTTTCCAATTGAGGAAAAAATGGAAAGCGCTTGATGATGAGATTAATATAAAGAAAGAACAACAAAAAGTTAGTAAAAGAGCAAAAGTTGCTTCAACAATTAAAACTGTTTTAAACTACTTCTTCTCAGACAAATACTCACTTGACGAAGAAACTTTCAGACTTATATTTTATAAAACTGCACTTGAAAAAGACCAAGCAAGAGACGTTTTAAGTGATGGTGAAAAAAATATTGTGGCATTTGCGTACTACATTGGTGACACTCATTTAAAAGTGGAAAGTGAAGATGATTATGAAAAGCTATTTTTCATAATTGATGATCCAATTTCAAGTATGGATTTTACCCATGTTTATACGCTTTGTGGAGTAATTCGAGACATTTCTAAAATCATTGACAAATTAAAACGCGAAAGACTATTCGTCTTCACTCACAACAATGACTTTATGCGTGTCCTGACTTCAAACAATATCGTTGACAAAAAGCTGCTTTTGAAAAAAGGAGAATTAAAAGACTTTAATAACAATTTGACAGTTCCTTACATCAATCACTTAATGGATGTTTACAACGTTGCAAGAAAAGGGGAAAACGCCAATCATACAACAGCAAACTCGATAAGACACATAATTGAAACTTTGACCAAGTTTCAAAATATTGATATTTCGAAAGATGGAATAGCAGATTACATAAAATATAATATTCCTAATGACACAAAATCATATACTCTTATAAACGACCTCTCTCACGGTGGTTGGAGAAGTGAACAATCTCCAATAACTGAGGATGATTACAAAGATGTGTGTGAGACTATTATCAAACACATTGAAAAGGACTTTAGTGGACAAATTGAATATTGTAAAAAATTTAATGAGCTATAAAACCCGTTCTGCAGAATATGCACTAACGTTAGCGGTCGCAAGCTGGGCAGGATTTACAATCCTGCTTTAACCATATAAAACCTAAAAAAGAAACTATGAAATCAAAAGCATTAATCATCCTGGCCCTGGTGGCTTCTGATGCCGGAGGCATCGTATGTTTGTAGAAAGGGAATGGTAAAGAGAAATTCGACCCCGGCTGGGGTCGTGCCTTTTGGGATAAGCCTTGTATCTATAAACATCCAAACCCTCCGGGTTTGCTCACAGGCCCTTTGAAATATTTAAAAAATAGAAAGTATGAAATCAAAAGCATTCATCATCATGGCCATGCTGGCTATTTGTCAATCGCTTGAAAGTGGCGCTGAAAAAGTCGCTGTAACCTTACAGGAAGACCATTCCCGGGAGAAACATGAAATTGCCGGTACCAGCCAACAGACGAATTACAGTTTTTCAATTGAATTCAAAGAAACAAGTTCGGATTTTCCTGAAGAGATCATTGTGAGGTTCGAAAATAAAGGAGATGGTCTGATGTTGCACAATTTCATTCTCCAGTTTTTTTCAGATGAGGATTCCTATTGGGGGCTTAATGATGATTTTAGATTTGGAGTTCGGCCTTTGATACTCTTAAAAGATTCTATTGTTAGTGAAACATTACGATTGGATTCGTTTAGCTATCAATCAATGAAGACAAACAAATTCGTCAGTTTTGAAGATTTTAAAAAAAGCCTGTTGTCTGGAAATGGATTTAAAGTATTGGGTATAATTGGAGACCGGTCGAAAGCACAGAATCCGTTTGAGTCAAATTTAACCACTCGCTCAAACATGATTGAGTATAAAATTTCGAAGTGATCATGAAATCCAATATTTTGAAACTCTTTTAGAAAAAATGACGGGTGCGGGGAACCAGCGTTTATGAGTTTTGCTACTCCGTTTCTGCTTTCCCACGCTCACTTAAGACCTTTTCGGTTATTTGATACCTTTTAAAATTTTATAATCAACGTAAAAAGTTCCGAAGGGAAGAAAGCTGGATGCCAGTACTTTCCAGGTGGTGGTTCTGAATCGCCAGTTTTGTTCGAAGCTTACACTTAAGGTGTAAAGCACAAACAGAATAAAGAGGGCACCATGTACCGGGCCAAGGGATTCGGACAGGAAAGGATTGTTATAGACGTGTTTCATAGGAACGGCCACGAAGACTAAAACCAGCAATGAGATTCCTTCGAGGAAACCGATAATGCGTAGCCAACCGATTTTTGTTTTAAAAAGTTGTATCATATTGAAGCCTGTTTTTTTGCCGGCCTGGTTTATGACCCATGCCAAGCTTATTTTCCAAATCAGGAGATAAACAGGTGAAAGACCAGAAGTGTTTGGTGCATCAACCAGTTTATTTGTTACGGCGATTCATGAAAGTCACCGTAGGATCGCCGGTTGATCGGTTGGTGGCTGGCTTCTTGCGACCTTCGGGACCTGCCTTGTTTCGATGAACATCCGTATTCTGAATTTATTGGAAGAAGAAAAAAGATTTGATCAAGGATCCGGCATCCGCCCGTTTGCCGGAATTCGAATCTTTTTCAATAGAGTGGGGCAATGATGACCTGTTTTCCGACGGATTTTCTATTTTTAAGGGATGGAAGAAAAAGAGATTTTGCTTATTCTCCTATTCAAAAAAAACACAACTAACGATGAACATTGAAATTCAACAAATTGCCGAACGGTTAAAGGGCTTGCGCGATGCGCTCAACCTTTCGGAGGCCGATTGTGCCCATGCGTGTGGTATTTCGCCAGCGCTTTATCAGCAATACGAGAGTGGACAGTCGGATATTCCGGTGAGTTTTCTGTACCGGTTTTCGTCGGTGTACCAAATCGAGTTGACCACCCTGCTTACGGGCGATATTCCGCATATGAATGCGTATTCGGTTACCCGCAAAGGAACCGGGTCGGTGGTTGAGCGCCGGAAAGAATACCGGTATCAAGCCTTGAACGAAAGTTTTATCCACAAAAAAGCCCAGCCATTTGTGGTCACCGTTGATCCCAATCCGGACCATGAATCAGACGCTGGCTATCAGCACGAAGGACAAGAGTTTAACCTGGTGCTGAGCGGAAAATTGCAACTGGTGCTTAACGGAAAGGAACTCATTCTGAATGAAGGCGACTCCATTTGGTTCGACTCGTCGTTGCCCCACCGGATGCAGGCGCTCGAAGGAAAGGAAGCCAAATTTTTAGCCATGATTTTTAAAGCAGCACAATGATATTAAGCGAACGATATTTGAAAAAGGCGCAGTTTGACGGACTGCCCGATTTTACCAAGAACCTGGAAATACAAGTCCCCGACAACTTCAACTTTGCCTACGATGTGGTGGATGAATATGCCCGCCTGGAGCCGCAAAAGCTGGCTTTGGTGTGGACCAACGATCAGGGAGCACACCGCGATTTCACCTTTTCAGAAATAAAAAAGTACAGCGACCAAACGGCTGCTTACCTGCAAACACTTGGCATTGGCCGTGGCGATAAGGTGATGCTGATTTTGAAGCGGCGGGTTGAGTTTTGGTTTGCCATTATTGCCTTGCACAAGCTGGGTGCCGTTTGCATTCCGGCTACCCATTTGTTGAAGAAGAAAGACCTGGTGTACCGGAACAATTCAGCCGACATAAAAGCCATTGTTGCTGTTGGCGAAGCTGAAGTGTTGGAACAAGTGGATTTGGCGATGGATGAATCGCCCACCATTGAGCATCGGATTTCGATTGGCCCGGATGTGCCCGACGGCTGGGATGATTTTTCGCGTGGAATGGAACAAGCGCCCGCCTTTGTAAGGCCGGAAGCTGCTTCGGACAATTCATCGATCTCGCTTTTATATTTTACTTCCGGAACCACCGGAAACCCCAAAATGGTGGCACACGATTTTACCTATCCGCTGGGACATATCACGACGGCTTCTTATTGGCACAATATCAAAGAAAACGACCTGCACCTGACCGTAGCCGATACCGGCTGGGGAAAAGCCGTGTGGGGAAAATTGTACGGACAGTGGCTGGCCGGAGGCGCGGTGTTTGTTTTCGATCATGAAAAGTTCAATCCTGCCGAGATGCTTCAGGTGATCAGCCAATACAAGATCAATACCTTTTGCGCGCCGCCCACGGTGTACCGGTTTCTGATTCGCGAAGATTTTTCGAAATACGATTTGTCATCGCTAAAATATTGCACGGTAGCCGGTGAGCCGCTAAATGCGGAAGTGTATAACCGCTTTCTGAAGTTAACCGGACTGCGTTTGATGGAAGGCTTTGGACAAACGGAAACGGTATTGGCCATCGGCACCTTTCCGTGGATGGAGCCCAAACCGGGTTCGATGGGTATTCCGAATCCAACCTACGATGTTCAGTTGCTGCATCCTGAAAATCGGCTTTGTGAGGATGGTGAAATTGGCGAGATTATTATTCGTACCAGCGAGCTAGTTCCTGTCGGCCTTTTTAAAGAATATTATCGCGATGAAGAGCGGACCAGTTCCGTTTGGCACGATGGCTACTACCATACTGGCGATTTGGCCTGGCGCGATGAGGATGGTTATTTCTGGTTTGTTGGCCGTACCGACGATGTCATCAAAAGCTCGGGCTATCGCATTGGCCCGTTTGAGGTGGAAAGCGCTTTGATGGAACATCCGGCGGTCGTGGAGTGCGCGGTTACTGCTGCACCCGACGAGGTTCGCGGCCAGGTGGTGAAAGCCAGCATTGTACTGGCGCCCGAGTACCAACCGGGATCAGATGCGTTGGTCAAGGAAATCCAAGAGCATGTGAAAAATACCACTGCACCCTATAAATATCCGCGAATTGTGGAGTTTGTGGAAGCGCTGCCGAAAACCATTTCAGGGAAAATCAGGAGGGTAGAAATTAGAGGTGATAGCGAATAGCCTAAAAAAAAACGGGAACCAAATTGGCTCCCGTTTTTTTTCAATTAACCTATGCTTACTGAAGCTGAACCAGCACCACCGATTTAGCGGGCAGCTCAATGCTCAATTTTCCATTTTTGGGTTTTTTCACCTCAAATGATTTCAAGCTCACTTTTTCTTCTTGCCCAAAATCGTTGTAATCATTTATGTTTTTAGCCGTTACAATCTGTCCGTTGGCGTCTGCAAAGTTTTTTCCGCCGACGTTGATTTCAACTTTTTCGGTCTTGTTGGGATTCAAGTTGCAAAAGGTGATCGACGTGACGCCGTCTTTTTCAGAAGCCGACACATTTACAGAGGGAACAGATTTCCCGTCAAATTCATACCTACTGGTTTTTAAAAACGTGGGGATCAGGTTGGCGTCTTGATGCACGCTGTACATTTTAAACACATAATACGTTGGTGTCAGCACAATATCATCTTCCTTGGTTAAAATAACCGACTGTAAAACATTGATTGCCTGAGCTATATTGGCCATTTTTACCCGATCAGCATGGTTGTTGAACACGTTGAGGTTGATTCCGGCAACCAGCGCGTCGCGCAAGGTGTTTTGCTGGTAGAGGAATCCGGGGTTTGTACCAGGCTCTACATCAAACCAGGTGCCCCATTCGTCCACGATCATGCCCACGCGTTTTTCGGGGTCATATTTGTCCATGATGGTGGAGTGATTTCTGATCAGCTCGTCCATTTTCAGGGTTTTGGACAAGGTGAGGAACCATTCATCCTCTTCGAATCCAGTGGCAGAACCTTTTTTCTGCCAGTTGTGCGTAATGGTGTAATAATGCAGTGAAAGGCCTTGTATCAGGTGTTGTTTGTTTTGGGTATTTTTCATCAGCACGTCTGTCCAGTTGTAGTCGTAGTCGCTGGCACCACAGGCAATTTTGTAACTGGCGCCCTTGGTAAACGATGCGAAGTGTCTGTAGAGATCTGAATAGTATTCCGGTGTCATTTCGCCGCCACAACCCCAGTTTTCATTTCCAATTCCCCAGTATTTCACATCCCAGGGTTCTTCACGGCCATTCTTTTTCCGCAAGTCGGTCATTGGGCTGATGTTGCTGGAAGTTACATATTCCACCCATTCCGAAGCTTCCTGAACGGTGCCCGATCCAACATTGATGTTGATATAAGGTTCGGCGCCGATCAACTCACAAAAATCGAGGAATTCGTGGGTTCCAAAGCTGTTGTCTTCGGTCACATTGCCCCAGTGGACATTGACCATGGATGGGCGCTCATGTTTTGGGCCGATGCCGTCTTTCCAGTGGTAGGTGTCGGCAAAACAGCCTCCTGGCCAGCGCAACAGGGGGATGTTCATGTCTTTCAATGCGTAAATGACATCCTCGCGGAATCCGCGGATATTCGGAATGTCAGAATCTTCACCCACATAAATACCGCCATAAATACAGCGGCCCAGGTGTTCGGCAAAGTGTCCGTAAATTTCGCCATTGATTTTTGTTTCTGCCTGGTCAGTGTGCAAATTGACGGTGGTTTGTGCAATGGCGCCCAAACTGAATAATGATAGCAGCATGAACGTGTAAAACATCTTCTTCTTCATAAGTTATCTATTTAGGATTTGCTTCAAAAATAATAAAAGTAATTCGTACTTTTTACAAAAAACGATGAAATCATTTTCTTTTGGCAGCTTGCTTATTTCATCAGGCGCACTTCGAAAACCCCTCCGGCGATCGACCCAACTTTCGCCTCAAACTTTATTTTAAATTTTCCATTGGATTGCTCAATAATTTCTTGGGGAATGGCGTAATCTTCCGTAAAAAATTCAAAACCTTTACTTCCATCCAAATTAACTTCCGCAAGCAACTGATCATTTACAAGGATATTGAAATGCCGGTTGTTGTCCAAGCCATAATACATGACGCGGAGTTTTTGGGCTTCCTTTTTCTCGTCTTTCAACTGGTAGCTAAACCATCCGCGGGCATGGCGCCAGTGGCGTCCCTGGTGCACGCCGATTTGCGAATTTTCGCTTTCAATAAAATGATCCGACTCCGGCTGCTGTTCGCCCGGGAAAACCAGGTCGATGGTTTGGGCGGCCAACTGCTGCTTGGCAGCTTCTTCGGCAGCCAATTCATTTTGCTTTTGCTCATATTTTTCGGCGGTTTCAACTTGCCAGTAAAGCACATAACGCGATTCGTGCAGGCGGAAAAAAGGAATCAGCTTGAGATCACTGTATTTTTCAGGCTTCACCTGGTCAATGGTGAAGGTCAGCGATTCGCCTTCCACCGGCTTGATTTTTTTAAGGATTTGATCCGGCTCACTGATGATTACCGGCATGTTTTGCAGGGGATATTTTTCGCCATGAGCAATATGTCCGCCACGGCTGTCATCAGCATAAAGGCCAATCATATGGGTGGTGTCCGTTTTTGCAGCCAGCACAATGGGGCCGTGGAGGATGGTGTAGAAATTCTTGCCATCGGGCAATTGCTCCAGGCGCGTTTGCATGGGCATTTCCATGGTCACCACATCGCCTTTTTTCCAGCGTCGGTCAATCACCACAAACTCGCCCGGAGAAGCGGTCACATTTTCTTCTTCACCGTTTACTGAAACTTTTAGTTCGCCTGCCGCCACCCAGCCCGGGTAGCGAAGGTGCAGTTTGAAAGCCTGTTTCTTTTTGGGGTTAATGGTGATTGAAGTTTTGGCTTCATCGGGAAAACGGGTTTGCTGAATGACTTCCACATTTTTATCCTTCCAGGTTAAGCTTGAAGGAATAAATAGGTTGACGTAGAGGTCATTGTCGCTGTGCGCATAAATCAATTCTCCATATTTGGTGTGATTTTCTAGCCCCGAACCCACACAGCACCAAAAGCTGGTGTGCGGTTGCGAATAAACGCGGTAATGTCCGGGCCGCATCGGGGTAAAATAAACAAAACCGCCATGCTCCGGATGTTGTGTGGAAAGAATATGGTTGTACAAGGCCCGCTCATAATAGTCCATGTATTTTCCGTCTGGCTCGGTCAGAAACAGTTGGTTGGTCAGGCGAAGCATGTTATAGGTGTTGCAGGTTTCAGGTCCCTGTTCGCTGGCAATCATTTCTGAAAAATCGTCAACCGGATGAAAATGCTCGCGGACACTGTTGCCGCCAATGGACACGGAGCGGTTATCTACAACCGTTTCCCAGAAGAAACGCGCGGCATCGGACCACGATTCTTCGCCGTCAACATCGGCGATGCGCTTGAATCCAATCACTTTTGGGATTTGCGTGTTGGCATGCATACCCGTCAGTTTGTCCTCGTGTTGCAGCAGTGGTTCCAATACATGCTGGTGCGAAAATTGACGGGCCAGCTTCAGGTATTTTTCATCACCGGTGATGGCTGCCACGTCGGCAAAAACCTCATTCAAACCGCCATGTTCGCTGCGCAACATGTCCTGAATTTGCTCTTCGCTTAAATTGGACACCAGTTGAATCGCCCAGTCTGTCAGTTTGACAAGCATTTCCTTTGCTTGTTCGCTTCCCGCAAAAAGATAGGCGTCGCGAAGGCCGGCATAGATTTTATGGATGTTGTACAGCGGCACCCATTTTTTATTCAAACTGAATGAGCCGGCATCAATCTTTCCATTGGCAATTTCTTCCCAAATGGCACGTCCGCCGGGAACGCCTCCCAGGTAGCCATCGGTATGTTGGGCCTGGGCACGCTTTAATTCGGAGAGCATGTAGTTCATACGTTCTTTCATCCGTGCATCGCCGGTTGAGGCGTACATCATGGCCAGGGCCGAAAGGTAGTGGCCGCCAATGTGGCCATCCAATCCGGTGTTTTCCCAGTTGGTATAGCTTTCGGCTTTGGGTTCCAGGCCGGCTTCGCGTAAATACGGCGCCAGCAATCGATCGACATCCATTTCCAGGATGTACTGCAGATCGGTCTGCATGGCCTGCTTAAACGGACCGTCCAACAACTGAACATCGGACAGGTGAAATAATTGCAGTGGCGTATTGGTTTGTCCTGTAAGTAAAAGCGGATAAAAGCAAAGAATCAAGATGAGATGTTTCAATTTCATAATAGTATAAAGTAAAGGTTATGGAAGTTGTTTATCAACGTTTTCCGTTCTTGTCAATACAAAAGTAAAAAATACTTTTTATTTGAAATGTGTTGTGTAATATATTCCTTTCGAAACAGCTTGCCAAGCGAATCTTGGGATTGTTTTTGGCTGTAGTAGGTGATTTCTAAATTAGTTCAGGCTAGATTAAAATGATTATAAATAAGTTTTGTTTTGGCGATAAAAATGATTTTTTGAAGAATCAGGTTGATTGTTTTAAACCGTGATGAAATAACAATTTTGGCCAGTTATTTTTTCCTTTTTCAATATTTGGGTAAAGAAAGTAGGTTTCCAATTTCGCTCCGAAATATCGGGAACCGTGGCAGTGCTTGAAATCTTTGGCTTGTTTGGCTATATTTGCCTGCCTTGCAATGAAACCGGCAGCAATCACCCCGTGCCGGTCAACGAACAAGCTTGGATAAAAACTAAAAAATAAAACTGACAAATTTAAATACAATGAAGGCTTACAAGATTATCGTTCTTGCCAAGCAGGTACCCGATACCCGCAACGTTGGTAAAGACGCCATGAAAGCTGACGGTACAATTAACCGTGCAGCTTTGCCTGCCATTTTCAATCCGGAGGATTTAAATGCGCTGGAGCAGGCACTTCGTATCAAGGACTCGTTTCCCGGATCGACCGTAACAATTTTAACCATGGGACCAGGGCGTGCTGCCGAAATCATTCGTGAAGGCATGTTTCGTGGAGCTGATGATGGGATTTTGCTCACTGACCGGGCTTTTGCCGGCTCGGACACGCTCGCTACTTCCTACGCCATTTCGCGTGTATTGAAAAAGATGAAGGACGTTGACATGATCGTGGCCGGGCGACAGGCCATTGATGGCGACACGGCGCAAGTTGGTCCTCAGGTAGCTGAAAAGCTGGGATTGCCTCAGGTCACCTATGTCGAGGAAGTCCAGAAAATTGAAAAAGGCAAGGTTTTCATGAAACGTCGCTTGGAAAGCGGAGTGGAAACAGTTTCCTGCCCGATGCCGATGCTCATGACTGTCAATGGTTCGGCAGCTGATTGCCGTGCCCGCAACGCCAAGTTGCTGATGAAGTACAAGCATGCCAAAACCGTGACTGAATTGCAGAATTCAAACGAAGATTACCTGCATTTGTATAGTGATCGTCCTTACCTGAACATTCCCGAATGGACCGTGAACGACATTGAAGTGGATCAGGCTGAACTTGGACTGACCGGTTCTCCAACGAAAGTGAAAACGGTGGAGAATGTTGTTCTTCAGGCAAAAGAGGCAAAAGTAATTAGTTCGGCTGACAGTGACATCGACGATTTGATGCGCGAGCTGATCGAAAGTCACACCATTGGTTAAACCCTAACAAATCAATTATGAACAGCATATTTGTATACTGCGAAATAGAAGATGGTCAGGTCGCTGAAGTGAGCCAGGAGTTGATGACCAAAGGCCGTTCGCTGGCCAATGAACTGAAATGCCAGTTGGAAGCCATTGTGATTGGCCACAATCTGGATGGCATTGAAAAGCACATTTTTCCCTACGGAGTCGACACGGTTTATGTAGCCGACGACAAACGCCTTTATCCATATAGCACCTTGCCGCATACATCAATAGTGGTTAAGCTTTTTGAAGAGCAAAAGCCACAGATTGCCCTCATGGGGGCTTCATCCATTGGCCGGGATTTGGGACCGCGCGTTTCATCGGCCTTGCACAGTGGTTTAACAGCCGACTGCACCAGTTTGGTGATTGGTGACCATTTCGATAAAAAACAAGA
>NZ_LGIA01000208.1 GCF_001270965.1 Sunxiuqinia dokdonensis
GCTGATTCGTTTTTCGATAGCCCATTTAGGGGCATCAACCGATGGAGTAACAAAAGGACGAAGGTGGTTTTGTTCCTGTTTGAGCAATTTCTGATTTGATGATGACACGGCTCTCCATCGTATATTATTAATCAAAAAAGAAATAGAACAAATTATTTACTGATGAACAAACAACTTGCGGTGAACGGTATTTCCGTTCTCTTATTTCGCATGAGTCTTAGCGGAATTTTCATTTCAGCAGGAGCCACACATCTGCTCAATCCAAGCGGAGTGGCAGAACGCATTCAGGCAGCAGCCATGAGCTCTTTCGCTATGCTGATGGGCGACCCGTACCTGATGGGCATCTTGTCAGGCTATGCGTTGCTGATTGGCGGCATCGCCCTGCTGCTGGGTCTGTTTACCCGGTGGGCTGCACTCGGATTATTTTTTGTGCTCATCCCCATTACCATCACCATACAGATTGGCAACGGACTCATGCACGGCCCATTGTGGAAGAATGTCGCCCTTTTCGGGGGGCTCCTCTTTTTTATCATCAACAACCCAAAAGTTTACCGTATTTACAACAAAACACAGCAACAATGAAGATATACAGCATCATTCTTTTCATCGCCCTGTCCATTTCAGGAGCGAATATGGTCCATGCACAAACAGCAGAAGAGATCAAAAAAACAGAGCAGTCGATTAAGAAAAATGGCCAGTATGCCCTCCTGGTGATGAAGGCCCAGCACCTGAAAGCTGCGATCAAAACGGGCGTTGACTTTAAGAGCAAAAGTGCTAAAATTGATTTTCACATGGTAGCCTGCGGCGAACTGGTCAAACAAATTTCGACGGATCAAACACTAAAGCACCTGGTCGGGGAAGCGGTAAACAAGCACGGCTTGAAGATCCTCGTCTGCGGATTGTCGATTGAACAATTCGAAGTAGACCAAACGCTTCTTCCGGAAGAAACGCCTGTTACCGCCAATGGATTGGTTTACCTGTTCGGGCTACAGGAGCAAGGATTTAAAACAGTCATTCTTTAAAACAAACATTTCATGAAAAATATTATCATAACAACAGCACTCCTTCTCCTAAGCATCAGCGCTTACCAGAACGGGGTGGACAAAACCAATGAAGAAACGATAACGATTTTACAAACAGCCGATATTCACGCTTACCTGAATCCACACGATGAGCTTTTTGTTGAAAACGGCCAGATTGTTTTCAGAAAGGCAGGTGGCATGGCCCAGATTAAAACCCTGACGGACAGCATCAGACGGTTGAATCCGGCAGGGACGCTGCTTATTGATGGGGGAGACCTGATTCAGGGGAGCGGATCGAGCGTGCGGTCGCAGGGGAAAATCTTTCCTCCAATTGTTCAGGCCATGAACTACGACCTGCTGATCCCTGGAAACTGGGAAGTGGTTTACGGCAAGCAGGTAATGATGGACCTCCTGAACAACTATCAAACCAAGGTCATTGTGGCCAATATGTATGACGAAGAAACCGGAAAGAACCTATTTCCTCCCTACTGGATTACGGAAAAGAAAGGCGTCAGAATCGGATTCATGGCCTACAACGACCCGGAAATCCCGATTCGTCAAAATCCGGGCTACAGCGAAGGCATGCGGTTTACGCCCGTGGAGGAAAACCTGAAAGCCCTCATTAGCCATCTTAAAACCGAAGAAAAAGTGGACCTCCTGTTTTTGGTGGCTCACCTGGGCATTTCCAAACAGCTGATGCTGGCCAACAATCCGGCCGTTGAAGGTGTGGACTTTATCTTTGGAAACGATACCCACGAACGCATCCGGAAGCCCATTGAAGGAAAGTATGCCAAAGTGGTGGAGCCCGGTGCTTTCGGCTCTTTTGTTGGCCGGCTGGACCTGAAGGTCAAGAACAACAAGCTGGTGGATTACAGCTACGAACTTCTGGATGTTTCGCCCGAAAAGTACCCCGCAAACCTCGAAGTACAACAAATCATTGATCGGGCAACGGCTCCGTACCAGGAGGAAATGCAGACGGTGCTGGGTTACACCTCGGCGCCGATGTACCGCTATTTGGTTGTTGAAAATCCGATGGACAATTTTATCACCGATGCCCTGCTCTGGAAAACAGGAGCAGATTTTGCCATGTCGAACGGCTTTCGTTTTGGGGTTCCCATTATTCCCGGTGCAGACGGGAAAGCGCCTATCACCAAGGCCGACCTGTGGCGCATGTTGCCCGTGAATGAACACATGAAGATTGGGAAAGTGACCGGCCGGCAAATCAAAAGCTGGCTGGAACAGGAAATTCACAATGTGTTTGCAGCCAATTACCAGGAGCGTTTTGGTGGCTGGCTGGTTCGCTTTTCGGGAATGACCCTGCGTTTTAATAGTTCGGAAGGAAAAGGAAACCGCATCGAGTCGATCACCATCCAGGGCCAACCGCTGGAGCTGGACAAAACCTATACCATGGCTTCGTGTAACCGAACCGGAGAGCCGCTGTCGACCATGTGCCGGCTAAAGAATACGCAGGATGCAGAAATTCAGGATTATACCATGCACGAAGCCATCGAAGACTATCTGAAAGCAAAAGGCACCATTCATCCAGGACTCGATGGCAGGGCCATGGCCACTGATCTGGGAACCCAGGCCTTTTCACAAATGAAAGAAGGCAAGTACCAATTTCAATGATGCAGGCTCTCGCCCGCAGCACTGGACTACAAACAAAAAATCCCCGACTGACTGGCGGGGATTTTTTTGTGTTTGGTGATGGGCTATAAATTACATCAAATCATATTCATCGCCAAACGAGACGCCCATTTTCCGGGCTTTCAAAATCAGCGAGTTGTCTGGTTCAACCAAGCTAAGCTTGCCACCAACTTCAGCCAGCGGAACGGTTGTCAGTTGGTTGGCCCGCATGGCTACCATGCTCCCAAAATTACCCTCGGCAATACATTGTGCGGCAAAGGAGCCGTAGTGGGTGGCCAAAATACGGTCCATCGGGCTGGGGCTGCCACCACGTTGCACATAACCCAAGACGGTTTCGCGGGTTTCAATGCCGGTGTAAGTGCTGATCGCCTCGCCCACATGTGCTGCAGCCGACACTTTTTTGGGATGGTCAATGCCCTCGGCAACCACCACAATGGAATAGGGCTTGTTACTTTGGTAGCGCTGTTCAATCTTTTTGCACACTGAGCGGATGTTATAGGGAACTTCAGGAATCAGAATGATGTCGCCGCCTCCGGCCATTCCGGCGTACAGGGCAATCCAACCGGCATGATGTCCCATCACCTCAATAATCATGACCCGCTGGTGCGAGTTGGCTGTGGTATGCAGCCGGTCGATGGCTTCAGTGGCAATCTGCACCGCCGAGTCGAAGCCGAACGTGACGTCGGTTCCCCACACGTCATTGTCAATGGTTTTGGGAATCCCCACCACATTGAGCCCTTCTTCCTGCAACCGGCACGCTGTTTTCATCGTGCCATTTCCTCCGATACAAACCAACGCATCCAAGCCAAGCTCCTGGTAGTTTTGCTTAATGAGTTCCGGCTTGTCGTTCTCGCCTTCCTTAACCACTTTATAGGGTTTTTCCCTTGAAGTGCCCAGGATTGTTCCTCCAAGTGTTAAAATCCCGGAAAGGTGAGATTCCTTCAAATCAACATAGTCTTTCTCAATCAGGCCCGAAAATCCCGCAGTGAATCCAATGACCTCCATGCCATAATCGACCATGGCGGTTTTACCTACTCCCCTGATGGCTGCATTCAGTCCGGGACAATCGCCGCCGGCTGTTAAAATCCCAATTCGCTTTGGTTTCTGAGTACTCATATCATTAATTTTTGAAATTGCCACGATGTGTGACTCGTTTTAAATATCAATCTAAATTAAGAAAAGAATTCCGGTTTTTTCAGAAAAAAACCATGCTGAAGAATATTCGGCGTGTCTGATTCCATTGAACCACGTGAGCTTCAAGTTTATTGAAAAAATTCTGATTTTTTTGAAAATGCGAGGTGTGGCGGGTTTGCCGCACTGGAAATCCCCGAGTTTTTTCTTAATTTCGTACCATCATTTCGAGTTCATTTTAATTTAAATCGATAACCTAAAATTTGATTACCTATGAGACGAGTTTATTTGCTACTGTGTGCCTCGGTTTTACTTTTTGCAACTGCCTGTAACTCCGGCACAAAAAAAGCCGAAGAAACAACGGAAGAAAAGTCAGCCCAGGTTGAAGAACCTGCTGCTGACAATACCTTAACAGCTGCTGAAAAAGAAGCCGGTTGGGTGCTTTTGTTTGACGGAGAAACCCCTGAAGGCTGGCGTGGGGTAAACAAAGACCACTTCCCAACGGGATGGCAAGTTGTTGACGGAACCCTGATGTGTAAAGGTTCGGGCGAAGGTGAAGCCGGTGCTGACGATGGCGGTGACATTTTGTATGACAAGAAGTTCAGAAACTTTACCTTGAAGCTGGATTGGAAAATTTCAGAAGGCGGAAACTCAGGTATTTTCTACCTGGGCGAAGAAGTTGAAGACTGGCCAATTTACAAAACGGCTCCTGAAATGCAGGTGCTCGACAACGAGCGCCACCCCGATGCTTTGTTGGGAAAAGATGGTAACCGCATGGCCGGATCGTTGTACGACCTGATTCCTGCCAAACCACAAAACGCCAAACCAGCCGGAGAGTGGAACAGCGTAGAAATTATTTGCTACCAAGGCACTGTTGTTCACAAGCAAAATGGTGAAGTGGTTGTTGAATACCACTTGTGGACGGACGACTGGAACGCCCTGGTTGCCGACAGTAAATTTCCTGGCTTGAATGAAGATTGGGCCAATGTTCCTAAAGAAGGTTTTATCGCCCTGCAAGACCACGGGAATGATGTTTGGTTCAAAAACATCAAGATTAAAGAGATGTAATATCCGTCTTTATCAGAGATAATGAAAGGGTTGCTATTGCAGCCCTTTCTTGTTTTTCATACTTTCATCAAAAAGTTTTTGGGGCCATGAAATACCGGTCTGCGAGAGCGGCAAAGGACACTTAATCTTACAGTAATAGAAATGAAAACCATTGGACTTGTGGGAGGAACCGGCTGGGTTTCGACCATGGAATACTATCGCCTGATTAATCTCCTGATGAATGAAAAGAAGGGTGGCTTGCATGCCGCACGCATCATCATTTATTCACTGAATTTTGGTGAGATAGAAGCGATGCAGCAGAAAAACGACAAACTTTCCATCATGCTGACATTGAAGCACGCGGCCCTCAAGCTTGAAGCCGCCGGAGCTGACTGTGTGATGCTTGGCGCCAATACGATGCACCAATTTGCCGACGATGTGCAGCAGGCTTTACGGGTTCCGCTGCTCCATATTGCTGAAGCCACGGCTAGCACAATCAGTCAAGCCGGCCTGAGAAAAGTGGGGTTGCTTGGAACAAAGTATACGATGGAATTGGATTTTTACAAGGAGAAACTTGCAGAACAGTCGGTTGATACGCTTATCCCGGAAGACAATGACCGGACATTTATTCAACATTGTATCATGCATGAATTGGTGCTCAACCAGTTTTTACCTGAAAGCAAAGCCCGATTTCTGAGCATCATCCAACAACTGCAAGCGCGAGGCGCCGAAGGCATTATTTTGGGTTGCACGGAAATCCCTTTGCTTATTGAGCAAACCGATTGTGACCTTCCGCTGTTCAATACAACAGAAATCCATGCCCGCGCGGCTGTTGAATTTAGCTATTAAATCCAAAACCGATGCCCGACAAAAATACGACCCATGTACCGTTTGAAACAATGAAGCAGCGCTTTTACGACGTGCTGACCCAGTTGAAATTCCCAAATGATAAAGCGAAAACATGCGCCGCTATTTTTGCCGGCAACAGTTTGGATGGGGTGTATTCGCATGGCGTCAATCGCTTTCCGCGCTTTGTCGACTACGTCAAAAAAGGTTACATCCACCCAAGGGCCAACCCAAAACGGACCGCTCAAATTGGGGTGATCGAGCAATGGGACGGCCAATTGGCTCCCGGCCCGAGCAATGCCGTGCAGGCTACCGGGCGGGCTATGGAGCTGGCGAGCGAAAATGGGCTGGGCCTGGTCGCTCTGGCCAATACCAATCACTGGATGCGCGGTGGGGCTTATGGCTGGCAATGCGCCCAAGAAGGTTTCGCTTTTATTGGCTGGACCAACACCATTGCCAATTTACCGGCTTGGGGAGCTCAAACATGTAAACTAGGAAACAACCCCTTGGTGTTTGCCATTCCGTACCAGGATGAGGCGATTGTGCTGGACATGGCCATGTCGCAATTCTCGTATGGGAAAATGGAAGATCTGCAAAAAAAAGGCAAAGAACTGCCCGTGCCCGGTGGATTTGACAGCCGGAACCAGATGAGCACCAATCCCGGTGAGATTTTGCAGTCGGGGCGCCCACTGCCCATTGGTTTCTGGAAAGGCGCCGGCCTGTCGCTGTTGCTCGATTTGCTGGCAACCCTGCTTTCCGCAGGACTTTCAACTTCGGCGCTGAGCAGGCAGAACAAGGCTGAATATGGCGTGTCGCAGGTTTTTATTGCCATCGACTTAAAGCAGCTTGACAACTTCCCGGCCATGGAACAAAACATTCAGGCCGTACTCGATGATTTCCAGTCGGCTGAGAAAGTGAGCCCGGAAAGCTCTTTACGCTATCCCGGACAACGCGTTTTGATTACCCGCGAAATCAATAAAATTAAAGGCATACCGGTTGACAGCGACCTTTGGCAGCAAATATTGAAGCTTTAATATGGACTTCGGGCTATTCGTGTTGCTGAATAATTGTGCCTATCATGCGAAGCAATGCGGTGTGTGTATCAATAAAATTAAAAATCGCCTGCAATTCTTGTAAGGCCGCATTCTGGTAAATCAGCTGCACGTCGCGAAAGTTGAAGGAATTGATGGACCCGTTTTCAAACTTTTCCTTGGCAATCTGAAAATTCAGGCGGGCAGCTTGCAGGTTTTCGTTAGCCACGCTCAGCAACTCTTTCCGAACCAGGTAAAATTCATACAAGTTTTGCAGCTTGTTATCCAGGTCGTGCTGCATTTGCTCCAGGGCAACCAACCCGCTTTCTTCTTCCAGCCTGGCAATCTGCAGCGCCCTTTTGCGATTCCCTCCGCTAAACAGGTTGTAGCTTAAGGTGAAATTGCCATACATGTTGGTTGCATCAGCCCAGGTCATACCGCCATTTTCAAAGTCATTGCCGGTGCGCGAGCGCGTTGCTCCGCCGGCAAACGAAAGTGTTGGATAGTACGAACTTTTGGCCGCCAGGATGGCATTCTCCAGCAAATTCTGGCTGATGTATTGGTTCTTTAAACTCTTGTTGTTGGCCATCATTTGCTGCTGCAAATCAGCCAGGCGGTAATCAATTGGAATGGCTTCAAAGGAGTCATTCAGTTCGTAAGAGGGGGCACTTTTGTCGGCCATCAAAAAAGCCAAATCGCGCAAAGCGTTTTTGTACGCTACTTCCTGCGACAAGTAGCTGGTTTTATCGGTGAGGTAAGCGTTTTGCGCTTGCAGCACCTCAAAAGTGACTGCCGAGCCAAAGTCTTTCCGTTGCTCCATTCTGCTGAAACGGTCTTCGGAAAGCAACATCACTTCTTTCAACACGTTGAGCCGTTCTTTTTCCAGAAGTGCCGAGTAATAAGCCAATACAATCGACTGAATGGTTCCTTCAACCATGATGGCCGTGTTCTGCTTCGACAGTTCTTCCAGCTCGGCAAACCGTTGTTTGCTGATGTTGACGGCAAAACCATCAAACAAGGTCCAGTTCAGGTTAAGCCCGGCAGACAAACGGGATTGAACGTAGTCCTGGTTGTCGTTATTGTTGATCGCATTGTCAGCTCCCAGCGAAATACCAATATAAGGGTAGCGTCCAGCTTCACCCCAGCTGTTTCTAATTTCGGCAATTTGCTGATCTTGTTTTACCAAGGTGATGTCGTAGTTGTTTTCGAGCGCTTTGGTGATGGCGTCTTCCAGGCTCAGTACCGTTTGAGCTTGTGCCACAACCGTTACCAGCAAACAGACCACCACTATTTTTATTCGTTTCATGTGTTTAATTTTCTGCATCAATCTTTTTCAATTTAATCCACCTTTTTTTCAGCATCCTTTTGCCGATCTCCGTTCTCGAGCTTTCTCAGGCTGTGCAAGTAGGCTATTTCTACTTCTTCGGCTTCAAATTTTCGGCCATGCCACAACTGGTGAGTCACCCGGCGGAAATCGTTCAGAATCATGATCAGTGCCGGGAAAAACAGCAGGATAAACAAGGTTCCGAAGGCCACGCCATAAACCAGCGAAATAGCCATTGGAATGAGAAACTGGGCCTGGAAGCTTTTCTCCAGAACCAGCGGAAACAAGCCAAAGGAGGTGGTCAGGGTTGTCAGAATGATGGGCCGCAAACGGTTTTTGCCGGATTCTACGATGGCTTCACGCACTTTCATTCCCCCTTCGATCAACAAATTGTATTTGGCCAGAAAAACTACCGCATCGTTTACAATTACGCCCGTGAGCGCAACAATCCCCCACAAACTCAGGATGGAAACCGGCTTGCCGTGAATGCCATGGCCCCAAATTGAGCCAAGCACGGCCAGCGGAATCATGATTAAAATGAGCAGTGGCTGTTCGAACGATTTGAAGTTGATCATCAAAATAAAGACAATCACCAAAAAAGCCATGGGGAAATAGATCATCATGTCGCCCATATTTCGTTGGCTTTCTTTTTGTTGGCCCTGATATTCGATTTGAATGCCGGGATGCAAGGCCGCGAGTTCCGGAATGACTGTTGCTTCAATCTGTTCCAGAATTTCGGTAACCGAAGCATCCGGGTCAGACAATTCAGCACTCACCCGAATTTCGCGTTTTCCGTTGAATCGCTGAATATTCACCGGGCCCCGTTCCAAATTGTAATCGACCAGCTCGCCCAGCGGATATTCGCCGGCAGCAGTTTTTATTTTCATGCGTTCCATTTGTCCCAGGGTGGTGCGGTCTTCACTCGGGTAGCGTACCCAAATCCGAAGTTCATCGCGTCCTTCCTGAATACGCTGGGCCTGTCCGCCGTAAAACCCTTGTCGCACCTGGTTGGCAATGGTGGCCTCATCCAATCCAAGCATGTAAGCAATGGGTTTAAGTTTGAGGCGAACTTCCTGTTTGCCGAGCGCATTGTTATCGACCACATCTTTCAACTGGGTCATTTCTTCCAGCTTGCTCATCAGAAAGTCGCGCCCCAGTTTCAATTCGTCAATATTTCGCGAAAGCAAACTAATGGATACCGGAGCGCCAAAACGCCCCTGCGCACCAATGGTGAACTTTTCGGCTTCGACGACAGGCCCAATCTTTTCGGTCACAAGGTTGATAATTTCGTAGGTGCTGATTCCGGTTTCTTCCGAATTTCGGGGAAATACATTGATATTTCCGGCATGTGCGCCGGTTTCCTGCCCATCGAAAGCCGTTCCCATGTTCACAAACGCGTTGTCGATGATGTCGATGGAATCATTGTACTTCTCTTTCAGCTCATCGTTCACCTCCCAAACAACTTCTTCAAATCGTTGCAAATACGTCATGGTTTGCTCCTCGCCCTGGCCGGGCGTAAAGGCCAGGTTAATGTTGAAGGAGTCAAACTCCATCCGCGGGAAAAAGGTGGTTTTAATGATTTGCCCGCCCAATAAACCGGCCGTAATCAACACCATTGCCAAAGGAACCCCAATGACGATGTAGCGCCATTGAACAATCAGTTTCAAGACCCGGTCGTATGCATAATCGCGTAACCAGCTAAACATCCGTTCGGAGTACTTTCTGAAGCCTTTTTCTCGCGACTTTATGCTTTTTTCACTCAGCACACTGGCATTGCCAATGTGGGCCGGCAAAACAAGAAAAGCTTCGAAAAGTGAAAAGAATAAACTGAGTGAAACGATGAAGGCCATTTCACGCATCATTTCCATTTGGCCGGTAATAAAGAACAAAGGCGAAAAAGCAACAATGGTTGTTGAAATGGAGGTAACAACTGCCGGAATAACCTCGACTGTTCCATCGATGGCAGCCCGCATGGGGCTTTTTCCCATTTCGAAATGCTGGAAGATGTTTTCGCCAATCACAATCCCATCATCCACCAAAATACCAATGACCAGAATCATTCCGAAGAGTGAAATCATGTTGATGGTGACACCCATGAGGTTAGCCACAATAAACATGGCTAAAAATGAAGCCGGAATGCCCCAGGCCACCCACAGTGCCAGGCGGGTGCTCAGCATAAATGCCAGGGCAATGACAACCAGGATGAGTCCCTGAAAGCCGTTGGTGTATAACAGGTCGAGCCGGCTGTGCAGCAATTCTAAAAAGGAAAAAGTCACCCCCACTTCTACGCCGGGATGCTCTTCGTTAAACTCTTCGATATAAGCGTGAACGTATTTGTCAATTTCTTCCAAATCTTCAACAATCAGCTTTGAAATACTGATGGTGATCACCGGTTTGCCTTTGCGCAAACTTTTGGTGGGCACATCGGCAAATTTCTTTTTCACCTCAGCTACATCGCGAATACGGATGAGGCTGCCATCGGTGTTGGCACGCAAAACAATGTCGCCGATTTTGTTGGGATCCGCGCTCCGTGAACGCAGCCGAATGATCAGCTCTTCCTTCATCGAACGAATTTCGCCGCCCGAAACATCGCGGTTATTCTGCGAAATGGCATTCTGCAAATCGTTAAATGTCAATCCGTAGCGAAGCAGATTCTGCTCGCTTGCCTCCACCGAAATTTCTAACTGCGGAAAACCGTAAATATCGACCTGGCTAACTTTTCCAGAGGCCAGCATTTCTTCTTCAACTTGCTGGGCATATTCTTTCAGGGTCATCAGATCAACATCGCCCGACATGCGCAAAAACAAAGCCCGCGAGGTGGTTCGCTGCTTGAAAACAATGGGCCGCTCGGCTGCCGATGGGAAGGATGAAATTCCGTCAACCGCGTTTTTCACTTCAATGAGGGTTTCATCGATATTGATGTCGCCCGTAATTTCGATCTGGACACGGGCCGAGTTTTCCGAAGACGTGGAGGTGATTTCATAAATGCCCGGAATCCCGCGCACCGCTTCCTCGATCCGGGAGGTTACGCCTTCTTCCATTTCAACCGGCGAAGCTCCCGGATAAAAAACCGAAACGTAAATATTTTTTGATGGCCTTTCAGGAAAGAAAGACTTTTTCATGGTGTACATGCTTAACCCACCAACAACCAGCAGAAAGACGATGATCAGGTTAGCATAGAACGGAAATCTGACGAAAGTTTCAACTGCCTTTCTCATCGTGCTGTTTTTGGTTTTGGGTATTGTTATTTGCCTGGGGGTCCAGGATTTCAACTGGCGTACGTTCCTTCACATTAATCAGCGCTTCGGTCACCACATAAGTGCCTTCTTCCAGACCATCAAAAATTAGGGTTGACGTATTGACTTTGATGATATTGATTTGCGCTTTCTGGAGATAACCATCGACAACCGTAAAAACGGTGTTGGTATTGAACACCGCACTGCGCGGTATTTCCATCGCATTCGGGATGGGATATCCCGGAAACTCAACCGACAAATACTCACCGGCCAGCATTTCGGTTCCGGCTTTTGCATCCACCTTCACAAAAATGCTTCGCGACTGGGTGTTCTGATCCACAAACGCTGCTTTCCGAACTACGGTGCCGTACAAGTTATCCGCTCCAACTTTTTGCACCTTCACCCGGTGGCCCAGCTTAATCCATTTTGAAAACTCATTTTCCACGGGGACTTCCAGCTCCAGCAAATCGGTACGAATCATGCTGGCTATTTGCCCACCGGTATTCACAAAGGCTCCCACTTCGTAATTTACCTGGGTAAAGGTGCCGTCGAACGGGGCATACATGGAGTGACGCTCCAGCTTTTTTTCGTTCTGCCGGATGTTGTAATATTCATTTAAAATGCCTTGACTGGCCAGGAACACTTTTAACTTTTCGTTTTCGTAGTCCGGTAGCTCCGGAAGTTTTTCATTCAGATCAATCTCATTGAAAAACTTCAGAAACACCTCGTAGCTATCCGGAAAATCAATTCGCAGATCCGGGAGAATGTTGGTGAGGCTGTTTAAAAACACACTTTTCTTGCTTTTCAATTCCAGTTCCACTTCATCTTTATAAATGGTGGCCAAATGCGCACCCTTTCTAAATGATGCACCCTTTTTCAGACTGACCTGACCGGCCTCAATTTTCCCGGCTGCTTCTGCAATCAGTGCCACTTCGTTGCCCGAAATAACTCTGCCCTGGGCAGTCACCTCCGAAGTAATATCGCTGTAGGCAACCGGCTGGGCTGCAACATAACGTTTCACATCAGCCTCGGGACGGGTACCGGTTTCGGGCTTCATCGAAATAAAAAGCTTTGACAAAAGTGCCGATCCACCCAACAAAACAATGAGGGCTACAACAACGAAAGTAATTTTTCTCCAATTCATACGATATGGTTAATCATTTTTAAGTCGTTCATTTAAACAAAATTCAGGCAAAAATTCCCATTGCAGAAACCTGTTTTCGTTTTGAGGCTTGCAAACCTATCAAAATTTTAGGAATCATCGGTCTTTCAGGAAAGACATAAAAACAGCCTGCAGTATGAAGTCCGCAATATCTCACAATCATTACAATTCTTTGTCCGGCAAGTTGTGAATAATTCTAAACAGACGAACGAAAAGGCACGGAACTTGGCTCATCCGGGCAAAAATCAAAAACAAGGGGAAATTAATCGCCGCATAAAACACTTTTATATACCTTTGCCTTCCTTATTTCACGTGAAGTTTCAAAGCAAATGCAAGTTTTAGATTTCGACACCTTGGTCATTGGTAGCGGCCTGGCAGGTTTATCTGCTGCCTACCATGCTTCCAAATACGGAACTGTGGCCATCATCACCAAGTCGCAGCTCGACACAAGTAACTCCTACTATGCCCAGGGTGGAATTGCTGCCGCGATTGACCCGGAAGACTCGCCTGAATTACATCTGCATGACACGATGGTTGCCGGCCGCGGACTCTGCGAAGAGGAAGCTGTAAAAGTTCTTGTGACCGAAGGACGACAGCGGATTTTGGAGCTGATTGATATGGGAATGAAGTTCGACCAGATGGACGGCAATTACGTTTTGGGACTGGAAGGCGGCCACAGCAAGCGCCGGATTTTACATGCCGGCGGAGATGCTACCGGAAAGGAAATTACCTGTTTTATGCTGCAGAAAGTCAAGGAGCAAAATAATATTCGCTCGTTTGAATACGCAGCCGTCACCGAGCTAATCATTAAAAATGGTCAATGTGTAGGCGTTCAGGCCATCGACTTTCAATCCGGGGAAAACGTCATATTCAGAAGTAAAGCCAGTATTTTGGCAACCGGCGGCCTCTCGCGGCTCTTCAGCCGGACCACCAACCCGCACACGGCAACCGGCGATGGCATTGCTTTGGCGTACGACGCAGGTGCCCAGCTCGCCGACATGGAGTTTATCCAATTTCACCCGTCGGCACTTTTCCTGAAAAACCAGGACGCCTTTTTAATCAGCGAGGCCGTCAGGGGAGAAGGGGCCTGGCTGCTCAATACCGATGGCGAACGTTTCATGAAGGACATTCACCCCTTGGCAGAACTGGCTCCGCGCGACATTGTGGCTTTTTCGATTTACAAGCAAATGCAAAAGCAGAACAGCCCGCACATCTACTTGTCCATGAAACACCTGGATGCCGCCAAAACGAAAACACGATTTTCAACCATCTACAATAAGTTGAAAGAATTTGGATACGATATGACCAGCGACCTGTTGCCCATTGCCCCGGCAGCCCACTACATGGTTGGCGGTATTAAAACCGACTTGAATGGGGAAACCAACATTCCAGGGCTTTTTGCCTGCGGCGAAGTGGCTTCGACCGGCGTGATGGGAGCCAACCGCCTGGCCAGCAATTCGCTGCTCGAATGCCTTGTTTTTGGCAAACGGGCCAGCGAACAAGCCGCCAAACGAAAGCCCAACGACTTGACCCAAACCGTGAAGCAGCCGTTGACAAACGACATCACCAATGAGCAGGCTTTTCTGGAAACAAAAAATGACATTGCCGACTTGATGTCGCAAAAGGTGGGGATTGTTCGCACCGGGCAAATGCTTCGCGAGACTATTGAGCAGCTCGAAGCGATTGGCCGAAAAATTCCGAAAACAATCACGGACTACAACGAGTTGAAAGCCCGGCACATACAGCAAATTTGCCTGTTGATCGCGCAATCCGCCCTTCTGCGCGAAGAAAGCCGGGGCGGACATATCCGTGAGGATTTTCAGCACGAGTCGCCCGATTTCAGGCTTCATATTATTCAACAAAAAAATCAAGAACCTTTTTTTATCCCGATTAAGAAATGATAACTGCCAACGAACTTGAAGCTGCAAAAAAACTAATCGCCCTGGCTTTGGAAGAAGATGTTGCCGGCGGTGATATCACGACAGACAATTTGATTCCCTCCGAAACCAGGCGCAAAGCCTACATGGTTGCCAAAGCCGACGGTGTTGTTGCGGGACTGCCCGTTGCCGAAATGGTTTTTCGCCAGCTCGACCAAAGCCTCGTGTGGAAACCTGAAGTAGCAGAAGGTGACCGGGTAAGTAACGGAACCGTTCTGGTTCGTTTCGAAGCTTCGTACCGTGCGCTGCTTACAGCCGAACGTACAGCGCTGAATTTTTTGCAGCGCCTGTCGGGCATTGCCACCATATCGGCCAGATATGCCGACGAAGTGAAAGGCACCAACACCGTTATTCTCGACACGCGCAAAACGCTGCCCGGATTCCGTATGCTTGACAAATATGCCGTCAGAACCGGAGGGGCAACTAACCATCGCATCGGTTTATTCGATATGGTGATGATTAAGGACAACCACATTGAAGTGGCCGGGGGAATAACCGCTGCGGTGGAACAAATAAAGGCCAAAGTTCCTTCACTCATTAAAATAGAAGTGGAAACCACCAATCTGGAACAGGTAGCGGAGGCACTTGCGGCCGGCGCCGACATCATCATGCTCGACAATATGGACAATGAGACCATGACCCAAGCCGTTCAACTGATTCAGGGAAAGGCAAAAGTTGAAGCATCAGGCAATATGACCTTAGATCGAATCAGGGGAGTTGCTTCTACAGGTGTGGACTACATTTCTATTGGAGCGCTGACACATTCGGTTCAGGCCATGGATATTAGCCAACGATTGGAAGAATAAAATGAATTTAGTCATCGACATTGGAAACAGCCGGATTAAGCTGGCTTTGTTTAGCGAACGTGACCTCATGTTTAACGTCCCGCTGGACGAAGTGAAACCGGAGCAGGTCAAGGTTTTGCTGGATGAACACGACGATCTGAAGCATGCCATCGTTTCCTCCGTGCGCGATTATCCGGAAGAACTGAAAAGCTTCCTCGAAAATAATTTTGAGAACTTTATTGAATTGAACGCCGATACGCCGGTGCCATTAATCAATTGCTATGAAACACCGGAAACCCTGGGCAAAGACCGGCTGGCCGCTGCGGTAGGCGCTACTGAAATTTTCCCGGGGAGAAACGTACTGGTCATTGATGCCGGCACAGCCATCACCTACGAAATGGTGACGGCTGAAAATAAATACCTTGGGGGCAACATTTCTCCGGGCCTGACAACACGTTTCAAGGCCCTTCATCATTTCACCGGAAAACTACCGCTTGTAATGCCAACAGATGATTTTCCGATATTGGGAACAAATACCCAATCGGCCATACAGGCAGGCGTGCAAATTGGACTGCTGTTCGAGGTTCAACAGTACATCGATTACTTTAACACTAATTACGAAAATTTAGAAATCATTATTACCGGGGGCGATGCTAAATTCTTTGATAACAAATTAAAAAATTCCATCTTTGTACACTTTAATTTAACGCTCATCGGTTTAAACAGAATTCTGGAATATAATGTTAAGAAAACTTAGAGGAATCTTCATCAGTGGATTATTCATTCTTATTGGAATGACTGCGTCCGCACAAAATAACAACACTTCATCGCCATTTTCACGTTTCGGACTAGGAGATCTTCATTCATACTCCTTTGGGCGTTTTGCCGGCATGGGTGGTGCTTCGCTAGGCAGTCGTCACCAAGTGCAAATCAACTCGGCCAACCCGGCATCATATGGTGCAATTGATAGTTTGTCTTTTATCTTTGAGTTTGGGGCCGATGGCCGGATTTCAGAATACAAATCTGAAAATAACAAGTTTACAACCAACGACTTTAATTTTCGGTACTTCTCCTTCAGCTTTCCGGTAACCCGATGGGCAGCAGCAACCATGGGGATTTCGCCTTACGCCGACAAAGGCTACGAAATTTATGTCGAAGAGGAACAAGCTGGTGTCGGACGCGTGGGTTACAGTTATTTTGGAACAGGAACCATCTCAAAGGCATACTTTGGTGCAGGCTTTAATCTGACCGATGCCTTATCGGTTGGAGCAAACGTTTATTATTTGTTTGGCACGCTTAACCAAAACAACTCCATTTATTTTATTGACGACCCAGAACAATACGGATTTAACGAGACGGAACAAACCCGCATGCGCGATTTTGCCTATCTGCTTGGCGCACAATACGACATCAAATTAAAAAATAATGAATTTTTAACCCTGGGGGCAACTTTTGAGAAAAAAGCCAATTTCACGGCATTTCACACCTTGAACCAGGAGAAAATTCTGAATTACGGCGGAAGTGTTTTAACCGACTCGGTAAAAACGATTATCGATGAACCCGGCAAGATCCAGCTGCCAGCAAGCGTTGGTGTCGGGATTTCGTACACCAAGCTTAACAAACTCGAAGTCAACGCAGACTATTACTACTCGAAATGGAGCGATGCCCGCTTTTATGGCAGCCCGGTTACTGAATTGACAAACCAAAGCCGGATTAGCCTGGGAGCTGAGTTCATACCGGAAGAAACTTCCATCCGCAGCTACTTTAAGCGTGTGCGGTATCGTGCAGGATTCCATATCGACAAATCGTACTTAAAAATTAACAATCAGCAACTTAACGAAACTGGCATGAGTTTTGGTATAGGATTGCCGGTCACACGTTCTAAGTCAACGATCAATTTGGCAGTAGAATTTGGTAAAAGGGGAACGATCAAGGACAATCTGATTCGGGAAAATTATACCAAAATTAGCTTATATTTAAATCTGTTTGACCGCTGGTTTGTACAACGTAAATTTGACTAATTATAAAAAAGTGTAACTAAAATATTTTGATCATGAAACCATTATTTTCCAAAAGAATCTTGCTCTCCATCGCACTCATTGCCTTGACAAGTTTTTCTGTCCTGGCACAGCGAGTGGTTAAGGGCACCGTTTACCGGGGAGGTGAACCTGCTGCGGGGGTGACCGTTGAGGCACACAAATCTTCGGGTACATTTATGACCAGCTTTGATGGTAAATATGAAATCGAAGTCAGCGATAAGTCGAAATACATCGAATTTACCTTTATTGATGACCGAAGAAAATTAGATATAGAAGGGAACAATAGTAATGTGATTGACTTTAGTTTCGATGGAGAAATTCCAGCCAAAGGGCAAGCAGCCGTCATTGAGGGGGGTGTTGATTTGCGGACGAGCCAGGAATTGGTGAAAGCCAAAGAACGTGATTTCATGACTAACCTATCCATGTACGACCAGTTTTACAAACAAGACGATTATGAGTCAGCTTTGGAGCCATGGAGAAAAGTTTACTATAAATATCCCAAGTCAACCCTCAATCTTTATATTCATGGTGCAAAAATGTACGAGACATTTATTGAAAACGCCAGTGATTGGAAAGAGAAGAACGTTCTGATAGACTCGTTAATGTCTGTTTATGAACGCCGAATCACTTATTTCAACCAGGAGGGATACATTAAGGGCCGCCAGGGAACGGACTTGCTTAAATTTAAACTGGCCAATGAGAATTTAGATGACGATCAGCTGAAATCAATTTTGAAGGAGGGCTACAGTTTGTTGGAGCAATCCATTGAAATGGAGAAAAAGCAAACAGAAGCTGCCGTATTGGTTGTGTTTATGCAGGCTACAAAACGCCTTTTCCTGATGGGAGAGCTGCCGAAAGATAAAGTGGCATCAAACTACCAAAAAGTGTCAGATATTATCAACAATTATTTGAAAGAAGAACCGGATAGCGAAAAATATACGACTTCAAAAGAACTGGTTGATGGTTTGTTCCAAACCAGTGGGGCGGCTGATTGCGAAGCATTGATCGCACTTTACGAACCCCAGTTTGAAGAAATTTCAAAAGATGTAGATGAACTGAAAAAGATGCTACGTATTCTGGAGCGACGCGATTGTACCGACAGCCAGCTGTTCGCAACAGCGTCAGACAAACTTTATAGTCTGGATCCGTCGGCTGAAGCCGCCTTTAACATGGCCCGCCTGTTTGTAAAACGCGACCAGTTTGAGCGCGCCAAGGAGTATTACAACAATGCCATCGAGGCTGAAACGGACAAGGAATTGTTGGCCAAGTATTACTACGAATTGGGCTTGTTCATTTTTGCCAAGGAACACGACTTCCAGAAATCGCGCAATCTGGCCCGCAAAGCGATTGAGAATAACCCGAGCTTAGGACGTGCCTACATTTTGCTTGGCGACATTTATGCACAATACAGCAAGCACTATGGCGAAACCGATACCGAGCACCTGTCACTTTACTGGTTGGCCATTGATTATTACCAAAAGGCCAAACGTGTAGATCCTGAGGTGTTTACGCAGGCTAATGAAAAGATCAACATCTACAAACAATACTTCCCGAATAAGGAAACCTTGTTCTTCGAAGGGCTCACTGAAGGAGAGAGCTATAAAATTGGTAGCTGGATTAATGAAACAACCACTGTGCGTGTTAAATAAAAGAACACAAGGACGATATGATAAAGGAAGCATTGCAATTCTCATCGCGGGGATTGCGATGCTTTTCTTTTCGTGCGCCAACAAGATTGAGAAAATAAAGGAATTCTCTTCGGGAGAAAATATGGCCGGCGTTGAAGCGGAGAATTATGAGATGATCCACTCCGATTCCACCATTGTCCGGTTTAAATTGATCACCCCAAAACTCATTCGCTTCGACAAAGCGGAAGATCCTTTCATCGAGTTTCCCGAGGGTGTCGAGATTGAACGCTACAACGAGCAGATGGAGCAAATTGCGAGCATCACGTCGAACTACGCCCGGTATTTTGAAGCGGAGCGTAAGTGGGAAGCGAAGAACAACGTGGTGGCCGTCAATCCGCAGGGCGACACTTTGAAAACAGAACACCTGATCTGGGAAGAACAAAAGGCAAAAATCTATTCTGAACAATTTGTCAAAATCATACGTAAAGATCAGGTAATAACGGGGATCGGTTTTGAATCCGATCAAAACTTATCCAACTGGAAAATCAAAAATCCCAAAGGACCACTCTATATTGAGGTTGAAGAATAACTGCGTATGGAAATCCTGATTATTACGATCGTTGCGACAATCATTTTCTCAGCCTTTTTTTCGGGGATGGAAATCGCCTTTGTGTCGGCCAATAAGCTACGGCTCGAACTGGACAAACAGCAAAATTTTGTCAGTGCCCGAATTCTTTCACTGTTCACCAAACATCCGGGGCAATACATTGCCACCATGCTTGTTGGAAACAACATTGCCCTGGTTATTTATGGTATCGCCTTTGCCAAATTGCTCGGCCCGCTGTTCTATTCGTTTGTGCCTACCGATAGTGTGGTGCTGCTGCTGCAAACCATCACTTCAACGCTCATCATTTTATTTACGGCGGAGTTTTTGCCGAAAACGCTTTTCCGAATCAATCCGAATAACTTTTTACGCTTTTTTTCCGTTCCGCTGGCGTTTTTCTATTTCCTGTTTTTTCCGGTCACGAAACTTTCCATGTGGATTTCCAGGCTGCTGCTGAACACCCTGTTTAAATCGAAGTTTGACAAGAATATCAAAAAAACTGTTTTCAACCGGATTGATCTGGACCACTTCGTGAACGAGTCGGACGAAGAGCAGCAGCGCCGCGAGCATGAGTTGGAGAATGAGGTGAAGCTGTTCCGAAATGCGCTCGACTTTTCAAAAATCAAACTGCGCGAAGTGATGGTTCCCCGGACCGAAATGGAAATCATGGACATCAATTCGAATATGGAAGACCTGATTCAGAAATTTATTGAAACCGGCTATTCGCGTATTCTCTTCTACCAAGACAACATCGACAACATTATTGGGTACATTCACCACTCCACCATTTTTGCCAATCCGGGCTCCATCCGGTCAAACCTGAAGAAGGTGCTGATTGTGCCCGAAACGATGCCCGCCAGCAAGCTGCTGAGCAAGTTTATTTCGCAACACCGCAGCATCGCCATTGTGGTCGACGAGTTTGGCGGCACCTCGGGCATGGTAACCAGCGAGGACATTTTGGAAGAGATTTTTGGCGAAATTGAAGATGAACATGATACCACAGATTTCGAGGAACGCAAAATCAGCGACAATGAGTTTGTTTTATCCGCCCGTATCGAACTCGACGATTTGAATGAGAAGTACCACTTGGGTTTTCCGGTAAAGGAAAACTTTGAAACCTTGGCCGGATTTATCCTTTTTCATCACGAAAGCATCCCAAAAATCAACACCATCATTGATATTGATCATTACCGCTTTAAGATACTGAAAGCAAGCAATACCAAGATCGAGCTGGTGAACCTTAAGATATTGGACAACACCCAAAATAAAAAATGAAACTTAAGGTTTAGTTCCTAAAATTGCTATCTTCGTAGCTCGAAAAAAACAAGTAAATCATAATTCAATAATTATTAGTCAATGGCTACATTACAAAACATAAGAAATCGGGGAGGATTGTTGGTAGCGATCATTATTGGTCTCGCGTTGGTTGCCTTCATATTGGGCGATATTCTTAATTCGGGGAGTTCTTTATTGCGGCCGAACCAGATGAAGGTTGCCGAAATTGATGGCCAATCGATTCAGTATCCTGACTTCCAACGTCAGGTTGAAGAAATGGCGGAGATCTACAAAATGAACACCGGAAGTACGCAGCTTGATGAAAGCACCTGGGTACAAATCCGTGAGCAAGCCTGGCAAAGTTTGGTTCGCGAAATCGTGATGAGTGATATTTATGAAGACCTGGGTCTGACTGTCACTTCCGACGAATTGTTTGACATGGTTCAGGGAAACAACCTGCACCCCATCATTCAGCAGCTTTTCCGCAATCCGCAAACCGGACAGGTTGACAAATCGGCAGTTCTTCAGTTCTTGAAGTCGCTTGAGTTGAATGCAACTCCGCAGCAAAAAGCTTACTGGCTTTATATCGAGCAGCAAATTAAAGAAGAACGCATTCAAACCAAATACAACAACCTGGTACGCCAGGGGCTGTATACCACAACAGCCGAAGCACAAAATAGCCTGGAGGCCAAAAATCAGCAGATGAACATTCAGTACATCCGCCTGCCATACATTTCCATGCCCGACAGTGCTGTTTCGGTGAGCGAAAGCGAATTGAAAGACTACTACAACAAACATCAGGACAACTACAAGCAAGAAGAAAGCCGCACCATTGAGTACGTCACGTTCGATGTAAAAGCCACCGAGGCCGATGATGCTGCCACCTTGCAATGGATTGAAGATGTAAAGGATGAGTTCGCATCGATTTCGGAAAGCGAGCAGTATGTTAATGTCAATTCAGACGTGCCGTTCGAAGATGTTTATCAGAAAAAAGAAGCACTTTCTGATGAGATCGCCGAGTTTGCCTTCAACAACGAAGTGGGATCAGTTTATGGTCCGTTCAAAGAAGGAAACACCTACAAATTGGTGAAGATTGATGATATGAAAGATTTGCCCGATTCGGTTCAGGCGCGTCACATCCTGATTAATCCCGATGTGGTGGGTGGCTACGAAGCTGCGCTGGCTTTGGCCGACAGCCTGAAAGGATTGATTGAAAACGGTGCTAGCTTTGCTGCTTTGGCCGAGCAATATTCTGAAGATACCGGATCGGCCCGTCAGGGAGGTGATCTTGGCTGGTTTGGAAAAAACCAGATGGTGAAACCTTTTGAAGACGCTGCTTTCAACGGCCAGGTCAACCAGTTGTACACAACAACGACCCAATTTGGCGTTCACCTGATTCAGCCGACCAGAAAAGGGAAAGAAGTAAAACAGGTTCGTTTGGCAACACTGGCGCGCAACATTGAGCCCAGTACACAAACCTACCAAAATGTTTATGCGCAAGCCAGTCGGTTTGTTTCTGAAAATCAAGATTATAAATCATTCACTGAAGCCATTGCGAATGAGAAGCTGACGAAGAAAATGGCGACTGTTGGTGAAAACGATCGTTTGGTCGCCGGCTTGGAAGACTCACGTCCACTGATTCGCGCAGCTTACCAAGGCGATGTTAAAGAGATTCTGCATAACAGCGAAGGTTCCGCCATTTTCGAATTGGGCGAGCAGTTTGTTGTTGCAGCACTCACCAAAGCAACTGAAGAGGGAATTGCTTCTTTTGAAGAAGTTAAACCACGGGTTGAATTGGCTGTAAAGAAATTGAACAAAGGAAAAGCCTTGGCTCAAAAAATGAAAGAGGCTGCTACCGGAACTGATCTGGAAACCATTGCTGAAAGCCTGGATGCGGAAGTCAACGACGCCAATGGGCTGACTTTCAACTCAACGTCAATTCCGGCTGTGGGCATGGAGCCAGCGGTGATCGGAACACTGTCAACCTTATCTCAGGACGAAGTTTCGTCGCCAATCATTGGTAACAATGGGGTTTACCTGGTTAAAGTCGTTTCAGTCATTAACGGAACCGACCAGGATGTACAGGCAGAACAAAACCGCTTAAGCCAGGTACTCGGTTCACGCGCCGTCTACCAGGCTTACGAAGCACAAAAGGATGCCGTAGAAATTGAAGACAACCGGGCGAAGTTTTATTAATCGATCGTCCATCAATGATATTTGGAAAGCAGGCTTTATCGCCTGCTTTTTTATTGAAATTTTGAAAAAATCGGTGGCCAGCTTTCTTGTCTTACACCAGATTCATGAAAATCTGCGGCTAGCTTTCTTGTTTTGCACCAAATTCATGAAAATCTGCCGCCAACTTTCTTGTCTTGCACCAAATTCATCAAAATCTGCGGCCAGTTTTCTTGTCTTAAACCAAATTCATCAAAATCTGCGGCCAGCTTTCTTGTTTTCTACCTGATTCATCAAAATCTGCGGCCAGCTTTCTTGTTTTGCGGAACAAACAGAAGCCTTAGCGGGCGGAATTTGCACCTGGCAGCCGAAGTATTCCTTCTCCCTTAAAACATTGAGATGATCCGTCCGCCGCGCTTAAATCCTAAAAAGCCTCGGCGGGTACTTCCAGCTCCTGGATGTAGATTTCCTTGAACTGCAAAATCAGGGCATCTTTTTCATGAATTTGAAAAGCGATATGCCCCTTCATTCCAACGTTTAAGTTCAGGTGCGTTTCGTCATTCAAAGTTCCGTCGCCTTTATAATTGGTGATTTTCATGCCATTCAGCCACACTTCAATCGACGTACCCACGCAGCGAATTCGCATCAAGTTCCATTGGTTGGTCTCCTCAGCATAATAAAACAGGGGTGTCTTTCGCTGCATCGATTCGTTAACCCAGGCATTTTTAGGAATATTTGGAAAGATCCAACGTTGGTTTCCCCTGGTTTCATCCCAGATCATCCCCGTGCGCCATGGCTCCGGCGGATGAATATCCACCTGTGGCCCGTTCATCCAGTATTTCTCATCGTCATATCGCGAACGCAATTGTACGCCACTGTTTCCAGCGCTGGTTTTAAATGCCCTAAACTGAAATTTCAACTCAAAATCGGCATATTCCTTTTCCGAATAAAGCCAGGCATACTCATGTTCCGGATTGTTCAGCGAGTTGGCCATAATGGTGCCGTCAATGACCCGAAAAAAGATGTAGTTCCGGTCGCGTGGCGCTTTCTTCTCCACCCAGCCATCCAGGTTAACACCATTAAAAAGCGACACAAAATCATCTTGAGAAAAAGCAACAGATGAAATTAGAAAAGACAACAAGACAATATTCAATTTCAACTTCATACAGACACGATTTGGCTTGAGTAAGTTCTACTCCAATTTTTTTACAGTTCGTTAAAGTTCGAATTTTCACAGATCAAATGCAAGCGAATTATTTGACCGACCGGAACCGGCTCAATCAAATTTCGGCGGTAACATTCGCATCACCTCACCCGTAAGGAGGATGTAAACAGTTAAATAAAAGCGATTGTTAGTCCAACTAAAAAAGAATCAACACCATGACACACCGACGAGAATTTCTAAAAACCATGGCAGCCATGACTGCCGGCGTTTCAGTAACACCAACGCTTTATGCCAACACGCCTATCGAAGACAAGCTGGGTGAACTCCTTCCGCTTCGGAAACTGGGTAAAACCGGCGAAAACATTACCATGCTGGGAGTTGGTGGTTACCACATTGGCTGGACCAGCGAACGCGATGCACAGGAAGTGATTGAAGCCGCACTGCAGGGTGGCATTCGATTTTTCGACACGGCCGAGCAATATGGCCCCGGCACCAGCGAAGAACGCTACGGCAAGTACCTGACACCAAAATACCGCGAGCTTGTTTTTCTGATGACCAAAACCCAGGCCCGCAACGCCAAAGATGCTCAACAACATTTGGAAGATTCGCTTCGGAGAATGAAAACCGACTACCTGGACCTTTGGCAAATGCATTCGCTGTTCACCCCCGAAGATGTTGACAGCCGGATGCAGGATAAAGTGCTGGATGTGTTGATCAAAGCCAAGGAAAGTGGCAAGGTCAAACACATTGGCTTTACCGGCCATCAAAATCCGTTTGCCCACAACCGCATGTTGGAACTTACCCGCGAAAGTGATCCGATAGACACCGTACAAATGCCCGTTAATGTGTTGGATCAATCCTATTTCAGCTTTATCAACCATGTGATGCCAGAACTCATGGAGCGGAATATCGGTGTTTTGGCGATGAAAACACTGGCCGATGGACGCTTCTTTGCCACCAAGGAGCAAGCCAACTGGAAAACCGACGACCCGATTATCCCCAACTACATCAGCATCGAAGAAGCCATGCATTTTGTGTGGTCGCTGCCGGTGAGCACCATCATTACAGGTGCCGAAAAAGCGGACTATATTCGCGACAAGGTAGAAATGGCCCGCTCATTTGTGAAACTAAACGAAGCCGACCGGCTTGCCCTGGTCGAAAAAGTGAAAGACAAAGCTTTGGCTGGAAACATCGAATATTTCAAGCAAAAACCTGCCTGATTAATTTAGAAGCATAAATCATCGCGGTGAGAAATGATTCTTTCGGCCGATTCCTTATTTTTATGGAATGAAGCTTCGAAAGATCGTTAGTGGTGGACAGACTGGTGTTGACCGGGCAGCATTGGATGCCTGTTTGAAAGTCGGATTTCCCTGCGGTGGTTGGTGTCCGGCCGGACGGCGCGCCGAAGATGGGGCGATATCGGACTGGTATCCTTTGCAGGAAACGGACAGCATTTACTACGACGACCGCACCCGGCAAAATATCATCGATTCCCATGCTACTTTGATCATTTATCAACACGATCTAACAGGTGGAACCTTGCTTACTTTCAGGTTGGCACAGGAACTACACAAACCCGTTTTCCTGTTCAAAGTGTCGCCCTTTTTTATTGATGAAAGTTTGGATGAACTGTTGCAGTTTCTGACAGCCCATTCGGTAGAAATCCTCAATGTTGCCGGGCCACGGGCCAGCCAATGGGCTAAAGCCTACGAATCGGCTTTACTTGTTACCTCCCGACTCGTCAAGAACATCGGGCTTCCGGAATAGACCGACTTGCCAGCTGGCGTTATGAAATCCGGCTAGGCGTTGCGTGCAGCCTTCTGGAACTTCCATTGTTTGCCACAATCAAAACACTTATAACTCAACCTGAAGATGGGAAAGATAACGCCAAGAATAACGTATAAGATAATCACCACAATATTGGGTTCTTTGTTGATTTTGATATTGTCAGATTGGCAAAACGGACAGTACTTTTTGTCGGCTTTTGTTGCTACAGGAACTCGAAAAACCTCATCCAAAACAGGATGATTCACCACATAGCCACCCGTTTCCAAAGAGGCCAGGGCCCGCTCATAGTCGTCTTCCTGAACCATCAGTTTGACACCACCGATGGCGTTGGAATAAAAGCCATAAACCTGCACCGTCATTTCATCTTTCAATATGGTTTCAATCCCCTCCGAATTCAAGTATAGTTGAGCCAAGTGCGCTTCATGGGGATATGTAAACGATATGATATTTTTCCAGCTTTTCATTTTATCACTCCGCTTCAGGTGTTTGGACTCGTAAAATGGCTTGTAGCAGCAACTTTTTTAATTGTGCATTGCCATTCTTGATTCCCCTAAAAATAAAAAACGCAGAAACCGGAATCGAAATCTTGAATATCAAAGCGATGTCGAAACCTTGTAGCCAGGAAAACATCAATCCGATGATAGTTCCAAGAAAAATGCTGACGATCACTTGCTTCTGATAGTTTGCTTTGCAAACCAACTTCGGATGGGCCTGCCTTTCAATCAAAATCTCGCCTTCGGGAAGCGACTTCAGAAGCTCCGAGATGATCTGGTATCTATTAACTCTTCGCCTATCGACCTGGCGAGAAAAAAGCAAACGATTGCCAACTTGTTCTGTTTGAAAATACTTTTGATTGAAATCAGCTTTGATTTGTGCCAGCAGCACGTCTGAAGCTACATCGCTTGGAATACTTTGTTGAATCGTATAGTTCATCGCTTATTTCGGGTAAAAGAAAGGCTGTAAGCTCAATCATAAAAGTTGACACCAATAGCCCAATGATGAAATCTCGTTCACTAATCACTCGAAGACACTAAGATAACAAATTTCACAAAACAATAAATTTTTAAAATTGAAGAACGAAGGTATTTCAAAACACGGCCATTAATAAATGTTAATGCACAGTCAAACAGTCATTTTTTTCCTATTTTTGTTTGTGATGTTACTTTCTTACTAAAAGATGTTACGATGACAGTCTCCCGCTTTGGTGTTTCCCTCGAAAAAGATTTGCTTGATGCATTGGATCAGTATGTGCAGGACAATCGTTTTTCCAATCGGTCGCAGGCCATCCGGCAGTTGATCAGCCGCAATATTGTTGAACAAAAGTGGCAGTGTAATAACAATGTGGCCGGCTCGGTTACCTTGGTGTATGATCCAAGCCGGCGGGAAATCCTGAATCAACTGGCTGATGTCCTGGAAAACTTCCACGACGAAATCCTATCAACACAGCGATTGATTCTCGATAAATCAAAACATATGGAGATTGTCGCCATCAAAGGTGTTGCCAGCCGGCTGACTGAATTGGCCGATCAATTGATAAGCATTAAAGGCATGCAACACGGCAAGCTGACCATGAGCCGGGCCGATTAATTGTTGAGCGCGGCATTTTCATTTTATGTGGAGATGCTTCGAACCCGTAATCAAAAAATAGAGTCAAAGATGAAAAAATTAAGTCCGCAACTTCAAGATAAACTCAACCAGCTGGAAGCTTGGTACACCGAACGCCAAGGCTCGATCGTTGCCTTTTCCGGAGGAATCGACTCCACCTTGGTGCTGTTTTTAGCCCGGAAATTTCAGGGGAAGGAGAATGCCATCGGTGTTATCTCCAATTCGGAAAGCCTGAAGACCAAAGATTTTCAGCTGGCTAAAACCTTCTGCAAGGATTTTGACATCCAACTGGAAATCATTAAAACCGAAGAGCTGACGGACCTGCGGTACAACCAAAACCCCGAAAACCGCTGTTATTTTTGCAAGGAACACCTGTTTCACGATTTGCAGGATATCAAGGAAAAGTACCCTGATTTTGATGTGTTGAGTGGTACCAACCAGGATGATCTGGCGGATTATCGCCCGGGATTGCAGGCCGCTGCCAAATACAAAATTCTGGCGCCCATGGCCGCATGCAAGCTGAGCAAGGAGGAGCTCCGCCAGATTGCCAAACATTTCGATTTACCCAACTGGGACAAACCGGCCAGTCCGTGCCTCAGCTCCCGGATTCCATACAACCACCACATTACCCGCGAGAAGCTGCAACAGGTTGAAGATGCTGAAAACATCCTCAACGACTTGGGATTTATCGATGTTCGTGTCCGCCACTACGGCAGCTACGGACAGGTGGAAGTGCAAAAAACCGAACTCGAGAAATTGTTTTCCATCGAAAATGAAGTGATAGAAAAAATTAAGGCGGTTGGTTTTGAAGATGTTCGGATCGACCGCGAAGGATTGGTTTCGGGAAAACTAAACCGGGTATTGAAAGTTGCCAATCAACAGAAGTAACGGGTGAAGAAATAAGGCAGAAATTGATGCGGGGCACTAGATGCTGGATACTGGATACTGGATACTGGATACTGGATGACTGCGACTGGCCACTGCGACTGAATACTGAAAACAGGATATTTGATAATAAAACTGACATGAAAATATTGTATTACGATTGTTTTGCGGGAATCAGCGGCGACATGAACCTGGGTGCCCTGATTGATTTGGGCGTGGATGCCGACTACCTGAAAACGGAATTGGAAAAACTGAATATTGAAGGTTTTCACCTCGAAATAAAAACCGACCAGCGGCGCGGCATTACCGGCACCAAAGCCGAAGTGGTGATTGAAAACCAGGAAAACGAAAAACACCGTCACCTGCGGCATGTGGAGGAGATTGTGAACAACAGCAGCTTGCCCGAGCAGGTTAAAGTCAACGCCTTAAAAATTTTCGACCTGATTGCGGAAGCCGAAGCCAAAGTCCACAATATTTCCAAGCAAGCGGTGCACTTTCATGAGGTTGGTGCACTGGATTCCATTGCCGACATTGTGGGTGCGGCCATCTGTCTGGATTACCTGAAGGTGGACAAGGTGATGTCCTCGTCCATCCAACTTGGCGGGGGAACAGTGAAATGCGCACACGGCATCATGCCAGTACCTGCACCCGCTACCGCCGAAATCGTCAAAAATATTCCTGTGAAAGCCGGGCTGGTGAACCATGAAGCTACAACCCCAACCGGAGCCGCCATTTTGGTGGCCACGGTTGATGAGTTCACCGATCAAATCACGCAGCCCATCACTAAAACAGCGTACGGCATTGGCAACCGCGACAGCGAAGTGCCCAACGTTTTGCGCGTGCATTTGCTTGAAGATGTGGCAGCTGTAAACGATGTGGATACCGAAGAAGCCATCCTGTTGGAAAGTAATATTGATGATATGAACCCGGAGCATTACGACTTCGTTTTGGAACAACTTTTTTTGGCCGGAGCCAGCGATGCCTGGCTGGTGCCGATCATCATGAAAAAGTCGCGCCCGGCGATCCAGCTTTCGGTCTTGTGTAAGGCCGAATTGGCCGACAAACTAAAAGCCATCATTTTTACAAACAGCACCTCCATTGGCATTCGGGAATACCGCATTGGGAAAAACATGCTGCGCCGCGAAGAAATCACTGTGGAGACTGATTACGGACCGGTGCGCGTCAAAAAAAGTTACTACGATGGTAAGCTTGTCCGCTCGAAACCCGAGTTTGACGACTGTAAAAAGCTGGCCGAAGCCAACGGTGTAAGTCTTTCAGAAATTGAAGATACAATTCGTAAACAGCTGTAAACATGAGTCCAAAAGAAATTCTGGAAAAATATAAGAATGGGGAAATGACCCTCACTGAAGCGCTGGAACACATCCCTGACCGCGGTATTGAAGAGATGGGTTTTGCTACGATCGACACCGATCGTCACAAACGAACGGGGTTGCCTGAGGTGATTTACTCATCCGGGAAAACCGTGGAGCAAGTCAGCCAAATTGCTGAGCGCATGCATCTAAAGGGGATTGATGTGCTGGCCACCCGCGCGACGCCCGAAATGTTTGAAGCGGTAAAAGAACGTATTCCCGGCGCCCAATACAATGCCCTGGCCAAAACGATTATCTACAAACAAAATACTCAGCCAAGCACAGAAGGTTATATCGTGGTTGTGGCTGCGGGAACTTCGGATATGCCGGTGGCTGAAGAAGCTGTTGAAACCGCCCAATTTCTGGGTAACCGGGTAGAGAAAGTTTATGACGTTGGAGTTGCCGGCATTCACCGGTTGTTTCACCGGCTGGAGCTGATTCGTAATGCCAGGGTCATTATTGTGGTGGCCGGAATGGAAGGTGCCCTGGCCAGCGTGGTCGGCGGATTGGTTGATAAACCGGTGATTGGCGTTCCAACCAGCATTGGCTATGGGGCCAACTTTCAGGGTCTTTCGGCCCTGCTTTCCATGCTGAACAGCTGTGCCAGCGGTGTTAGCGTGGTTAATATCGACAATGGATTTGGAGCTGCCTGTCAGGCTTCGTTGATTAATAAACTTTAAGAACAGGAAAATGAACGAATTGTATCTACTCTCACTTTCAGCCGCATCACTCGGATTTATCCACACCATCCTGGGACCGGATCATTACCTGCCGTTTATTGTGTTGAGCAAAGCCCGGCAATGGTCGAGCAACAAAACCATGTGGATTACCTTCATTTCCGGCGTGGGACATGTGGGAAGCTCGGTGCTCATTGGCTTTTTGGGTATCGCACTCGGCATCAGCCTCAACAAGCTGGAATCGATTGAAGCCATCCGCGGCGAGCTGGTGGGCTGGCTTTTGTTCGCCTTTGGCGTGGCCTACACCCTGTACGGTGTGTACAAATACGTAAAAAGTATTGACCACAAGCACTTGCCGGCATTTCTGCTTCCCAAAAAAATTCGTGACCTGCATCACTTGCCAACCGACGAAAAAGAAGGCGACAACACAAAACTAACTCCATGGATCCTATTTCTGATTTTTGTATTTGGCCCATGCGAAGTGCTGATTCCTGTGCTGATTTTTCCTGCCTACCAACACAGCACAGCCGGCATGCTGATGATTGCCCTGATTTTTGGGCTGGCTACCATCGGAACTATGCTGCTTGCCGTGTACCTCGGGCACAAAGGAAGTTCTCTGGTGCGCTTCAAAAAACACGAACGTTATTTGCACCTCATCGCCGGACTGGTGATTCTGGTTAGTGGAGCCGGCATTGTTTTTATGGGCTGGTAGATGGACGGATTGAAGGGTTGACGGATTGAGGGATTGAAGGATTAAGGCCAGTGTCATCGACGACTAGCGAGGAAGCTGGTTTTCCCGCGTTTCCGATTCATTGAAGGCCAGTGTCGCGCATGGATCAATTCACTCTTTTTTCGATCCTCTGAAATTAAAAGGGAGATTGTAATAAATTGAATAGGAAATATCAAAGTTGAACTCCTTTTCAGCGGGGCCGTAGCCTGGGTTGAAGTAGACGTGTGGCATGTCGAAATCCTTTTGATCCATTTTCAATTTCCCACGAATGCTCCAGCCCATAAAGAAATTGGTGAAAATTTCACCTTTAATTCCCAAGACAAATTCGGCCCATTGCGCGTTGTAATTCTGCCTTCCCAGCCGCCCGGTAATGTCGCCCCAATAATTGGCAATCATGTATTTTTTGACTTGCTGGTTAGCAAAGTTGAACCCATAGCGCAGGCCCACGTACACGATATCCATGTCTTTTTTATGCTCGGCCACCAGCAAATTGTAGTCGAACCCAAACCGGGTGTACGATCCCGAAGAAGTATATTCCAGATAATCGTGATTGATGCTCAGCCGTTCCCAGCCGGTTTCAATCACCGGATATAAGTTGGGAGTCAGCTCCATATCGAAACTCAACTCGGTACCATAGCGGTTTCCCTTGTTCCACAAATGCTGCAACGAACGCGAAAGGTCGAGCCCCACGCGAAGCCCATCCATGTGAATAAACTTATCGGTTCGTTCCGGCTTCTTTTTTAGATCTCGTTCCTGCCCCAGGCTAATTGTCGCCAGCAGGCACAGAAAGAATGTAAAGCTCAATATTTTCATGCCAGTTTTTTGTGACCATACTGTCAGTAACTTCATAATCGTCAATCTGGTTAAAGCTATGCCCGACGTCTAAAATTTTAAACTCGTGGTAAAATCCGCTTTCCGCTGATTCAAAAATCAGTTCGTTCGAATGCCGGATGGTCAAGGTATCAGCAATCGAATCGAGCAGCAAGACAAAGCTGGTTGTTTCTTCCAAACTTAGCGGCAGTCGAAAAGCGTTGGTTTGCACCTGGTAAATCCAAATACTGTCCTGATCGACCCCATAAACCGATACTTTCGGAATGCGGTTGCTCAGTGTGTCCACATTCGTGAGTTTCACCTCAAGCAGGGACTGAGGCGGGGCATCATAAAGATCCTGGCATGCAACAATGGCCGCAACCAAAAACAAGCTGTAAAGGATTTTTCTCATCTTCTTGAAATAAAAAACGCTAATTTAAGGATATTAAGTATGAATGAAAGTGAAACAGAAAGAACTTTTCAACAAACAAAAGCAGCCTGCACCCGCCGCATAACAACCCGGTTTCAGCAATTTAATTCTCCAGTGGCTCCGGATGAATGGTCGTGACCAAGCCAAATTTTTCCATGATCCGGTTTTCGATGCGGGTACAAATGGCATGCGCCTCATTCAACGGCATATGAGCCGGAAGTTTAATGTGGCAACTCAACTCGTTGTGCTGGCCATACTGGTGCAGGTGAAAATGGTGAATAAAAACTTCGCGCTCCAGCAGCTCGTCAATGTCAACTTTGATGGCCTGAATCAGCTCCGGATCAATGCTTTCGCCAAGCAGGCCTTTAATTTCTTTCGACAGAATTTCGTAGCTGGCATAGGCAATCATCAAAGCGACAATTAACGCCAGCAACGCATCAATCCACCAATAAAATTTGCCGATCAAAATACCAACCAAAATGATAACTGAGGACAGCGAGTCTGTCCGGTGATGCCAGGCATCCGCTTTCAATACCGACGAGTTGGTTCTCCGGTATCCCCAGAAAGCGTACTGGGCAAGTGCCTCTTTGGCCACAATGGAAATAATGGTCACCACAATGGCGATGGTGCCAAAGTTTCCGGCTTCCCGGCTGTTAAATTTCTCTACCGAACTCAATATAAAATCGAAAGCGACAATAGCCAGCAACACGCCAATAATGATGGCGGCAATGTGTTCGGCGCGGCCATGCCCAAACGGATGCTCGTCGTCGGCTGGCTTATTCGATAACTTACCGCCAATAATGACAATGACCGATGACACAGAATCAGTCAGGGTGTGCCAGGCATCGGCAATCAAAGCGATCGAGCCGGAAACCACTCCAGCCCAATATTTCAGCCCAAACAGCAGCAGGTTGGTCACAATGGAGACCCAACCTTCACGGACAATGTATTGATGATTTTTATTACTCATAAATGACGCGACACCAACAAATCTAGCTAATTATCTGTCAAAAAACCATTTTTATTGACACAACCAGAAACCAGCAAAAAGAAAAAGCCGGAAACTCAACCTGTGAATTTCCGGCTTTTTAAAATCAGAGATTAATTCGCTTCGATCACACTATTCTCTTCGCCAAACGAATTAGCAACAAAACGGTCAGCGTCAGGTTCATTCAACCATTTCTGCCCGTCAACCAAATAACGGAACTCGTACGCTTTTCCTTTTTCCAGCGTCAGCTGCGAAGTAAATTCGCCTGTTTTCAGCTTGCTCATTGGTGAGGCTGCCGTGTCCCAACCATTAAAATCGCCAACCAGGCTCACTGACTCGGCTTGGCCAATCAGCCCTTTTGAAACACGGAAAGTAACTTTACAAACCGGCTTCGATTTTAAAACTTGCTTCTTTAAACTCATAACTTCATTTTTTTCAAACTAAACTAAGATCTAACTATTATCAAAAGTAAAGCTAAAATTGGTTTGGCAGATCGATAGACGAATGTCGAACCAGCTAATTTGCAATAAAATAACACACATATCCGGAACGCGTAGGCAAAGGTACTTTCGGAATCAGAAAACTTCTGACTGAATGAACGGCGATCAATGCCGGCTTAAAGTTTTTTAGGTGAATATTCTGGCTATGAGTTGGATGCTGTAGTTAGCCAATGCCAAACAGGTTCTTAATGCCCATCAGGACCATGTTGATGCCAATGGCACCGATGAAAAAGCCGTTCAGCCGCAAAAGAACCTCCATGTTTTTGTCGAAAGCCGTCTTGAATTTTCTGGTTTCAATGGAATCTCGCAGCTTTTTTAAGAGGAAGATAACCAAAAAATTGAGCCCGAAAATAAGGAATAAGGCCAATGATCCCTTCAATATTGCATGATCGTGGGCCAGCAAGATGCTAAGCGAAATCGATCCGGCACCAACCATAAACGGCAACGCAATTTCCGAAGCCAAATCATCCAGGTTCTCTTTAATAATGATCAGGGCCTTTTGCCCCTTCACAATGTAGAAATAAGCATATGAAAAGATGATGATGCCCCCGAAAATTCGGAAGGATTCAAAATCAATATTGAAAATACGCCGGAAAAACAGGTCGCCGGAAAAAAAGAAAAGCAGGCAGACGGAAAATGAAATTAAGGTGGCCTTAAAGATAACCATCATAAAATCGCGATGCGACAAGTCCTTTCGAATGGGTTCCAAATATAGAAACAAGGCAAAAGGATTTAACATGACCAAAAACTCAACAATTGACGACAGCATAGTTCTTTTCTTTTTGGGGGATACCACTGACGAGCAGTGCACCTTCATTAAAAAAAATTGACACCGGCTAAACTGAAAACCCCAATGGTTCAACCCGGCAAAATTTTGATTGGCTAATAACTAAACAATTTTTTAAACGATCAAATAAAAATACAACTTGTGAGGCAATTTGGAACTATTCAGTCAACATGACAATGATATTTGACAAGCAGGAGAATTTATTCAACAACTTTTCCTCGAACCAACCGTTTTGTGAATGAAGACAAAAACGAAAACACGCAACAAACACTTTCAGCCGATGCATACCAATGAACAAAAAAAACAGACAAATTAAAGCGGGTATTTTTCTCATGGTTTTTAGTGGCGTATTCTTCGGTTTGATGCTGCTGGTACCATTCCTGGAACTGGAAACCAAACAAAAAGTATTTTGGTCGTCAGCCAGTTTTATTGCCATGGAAGTTTGCTTTTGGGCCGGAGGTTTGCTGGTTGGAAAAGAGCTGTTCACCAAATACAAAGCCCAACTCAATCCAGCACGATGGTTTAAGAAAAAAAACGTATCCAATGACTAACCGACCACATTCTCCGGACAAGCAATTTCATTTGGCACCTAGCTTAATGAACGATGCTAATGCGGAACGAGCTGCGCGTAAAATGGCCAGCTGATAGCCATCGCAGGCTATTTTTTGGGTGAAACCGCTGGTCTTCAAAACTTCAAAAAAAATACTACTTTTGTAGGAGATAAAATCCGGACAAGCACCTTTCTCAAAAGGTTAGATTCTTTTTCCTGATAGTTAGAAATACATTCCATTTTTATGAGATTTGACGATTTTGATTTACATGATGACATTTTAGATGCCGTAAATGATATGGGCTTTGAAGAAGCCACAGCCATTCAGGAAAGTACGATCCCCATAATTCTCGAAGGCCACGATTTGATTGCCTGTGCACAAACAGGAACCGGAAAAACCGCTGCCTTCATCTTACCTATTTTGGATAAAATTGCCGATTTTCCCGAAGGAAAAACCCGGGCACTGGTGGTTGCTCCAACCCGCGAGCTGGCCATCCAAATTGAACAGCAAGTACAGGGATTCGCATACTATTTGGGTATCAGCTCAATTGCCATGTATGGGGGTGGCGATGGCAGCGAGTGGGAAAATCAACGCCAGGCTTTGGATAAAGGGGTAGATATTATTGTCGCCACACCCGGCAAACTGATTTCCTTTCTCGACAATGGAATTGCCAAACTCGATAGCGTTGAATTTGTAGTTTTGGACGAAGCCGACCGGATGTTGGATATTGGCTTTTACGATGATATTATTAAGATTTTCAGCAACCTGCCCACCAAACGGCAAACGCTGATGTACAGCGCCACCATGCCTCCGAAAATCCGGACGCTGGCCTCGAAAATCTTAACCAACCCGAAAGAATTTAGCACGGCCATCAGCAAACCGGCCGAAGGGGTGTTGCAAGCCGCCTACCTTTGCTACGAAACACAAAAAACCCCGCTGATTGAAAGCCTGATTGCTGGCAAAGAAGATACGCCGAGCATCCTGGTGTTCACCTCAACCAAAAAGAAAGTTTCGGTGATTGTGCGGGCGCTGAAAAAGAAAGGTTTTGTGGCTGAAGGTATTTCGTCGGACCTGGAGCAAAAAGAACGCGAAGATGTGCTGATGCGTTTTAAAGCACGCCAGATTCGTATCTTGGTTGCCACCGATGTATTGAGCCGTGGAATCGACATCAAAGATATCAACCTGATTATCAACTATGATGTGCCGGGCGATGCAGAAGATTATGTGCACCGGGTGGGGCGGACAGCCCGTGCGAACACCACCGGAATTGCACTGACCTTTATCAATGAGGATGACATGTACAAATTTCAACAGATTGAATCGCTCATTGAAACTGAAGTTTTCAAAGCGCCGTTACCTCCCGAAATTGGAGACGGCCCCCAGTGGAAAGTCTCGCAAAAGGGCAAAGGCCGCGGTAAATACGGAAACAAGAAAAGTTTCGGTGGAAAATCCGGCAGACGAAGGTAAAGCAACAATCCTTCAGGAACAAGAAAAGCCTGAAGGATCTAATTTTCAAGCCAATCTATTACACCACCTCAATGCCCATGTCTTTGAGCAACTGAAGCGCGATTTCCTTCAGCTTATATTTTTGAATCTTGCCACTGGCAGTCATGGGATACTCATTTACAAAAAAGATGTATTTCGGTATTTTAAAGCGGGCAATTTGTCCGCGGCAAAATTCCTTCACCTCTTCTTCGGTTATGCTTTGCCCATTTTTAAGTTTAATGAAAGCGCCCACCTGTTCTCCATATTTGGGACTGGGGATGCCGACCACTTCCACCGACTCCACCTGGGGCAACTGAAACAAATAATTTTCAATCTCACGTGGATAAATATTCTCTCCTCCGCGAATAATCATGTCTTTAATGCGGCCGGTTATGCGGTAAAAGCCATCAGCAGTTTTTACGGCCAGGTCGCCCGAATGCAGCCAGCCATCTTCATCAATGGCTTTCCGGGTCGCTTCCTCGTTCTTGTAGTAACCCTTCATCACATTGTAGCCACGACAGCAAATTTCGCCCTGCTCTTCTTCCGCGCATTCCTCTCCGGTTTCGGGGTTGACGATTTTCACCTCCACATTGGGCAGCTCAAAACCAACGGTTGTGGCACGAACCTCAGGTGAATTATGGGTGCGGGTGGCGGTCATGCCCGGCGACGTTTCGGTGAGCCCGTAAACAATGATAATGTCTTTGCAGTGCATCTTGGTCATCACCTGGTTCATAGTTTCGATGGGACATAGCGAACCAGCCATGATTCCTGTGCGCAAGGATGTGAGATCGAACATGTCGAACATGGGGTGGTTCAGTTCCGCAATAAACATGGTTGGAACCCCATTCACGGCAGTACATTTTTCTTTTTCGATAGAAGCCAGCACCATCAGCGGATCGAAATTTTCGGTCAGCACCATGGTGGCGCCATGACTCACAATGGCACAAACCGACAATACCGAACCAAAGCAATGAAACAGCGGAACACACACCAACAAACGGTCTTTGGCGGTGAACTTCATACATTGGCCAGCCGAATAGCCGTTGTTTAAAATATTGTAATGCGACAACATCACGCCTTTGGGAAAACCCGTGGTTCCCGAGGTGTATTGCATATTCACCACGTCGTGCGGATCCACGCTCAGCTTGGCGTCTTCCAGCTCCAAATCATCAAGATGTTCGCCCAGCAAAATCAGTTCCGCCGTGTTGAACATGCCGCGGTGTTTTTCCTGTCCAATAAACACCACGCTTTGCAGTTTCGGGAATTGGACTGATTTCAGGTTCCCGCGGGCGTGTGTTTTCAACTCGGGAACTAATTCAAAAATCATGTTCACATAGTCGCTGTCGCGCCAACCGTCAATCAAGCACAGCGTATGAATGTCGGCATCTTTGAGTAAGTACTCCAACTCGGCACGTTTATAATTGGGGTTGATGGTCACCAAAACGGCGCCAATCTTGGCCGTGGCAAACATGAAAGTCAGCCAGTCGGGTACGTTGTTTGCCCAAATGCCTACCTTGTCGCCCACGCCCACGCCGGTGTACATCAAGCCTTTGGCCAGCTTGTCCACCCGGTCGTTAAACTGGCTGTAGGTAAAACGCAAATCCCGATCGGCATAAACAATAAATTCCTGATCGGGTGTTTCATAAGCGTATTTCTCTAAAATTCCGCCGAGCGTGTAATCGAGTAATTGCATGATTTCAATTTTTAGAAAACGAATTGGCTTTTAATAGGGGGCGTAAACAACGGCCAAGATTTTGGCTGCCTGATTGTTGCCGGCATGTACGTTGTGCGACACAATGGAGTCGAGGTAAATGCTGTCGCCTGCACCCAGCTGATACACTTCCTTGCCGTAGTTTATTTCAATTTCACCTTCCAAAACATAGATAAACTCTTCGCCCTCGTGCGACGAAAGCATGTAATCCGATTGTTGTCCGGGTTCAATTTCCACCAAAAAAGGCTCCATGCTTCGGCCCACCTTATCGAAAGCCAGCGACAAAAAGTTCAGGTGCTCGCGCGATCCGTTTTGCTGCGAACTAAACCGAACGCCTTCCTCGTGCTCATTTGCCCTGACGATGGCCGGCCCCAGGTTGCTGCTGTCGTCGAGAAAAGTGCCCAGCCGGACACCCAATGCCCGTGCGATTTTAATGAGCGGAGCCAGCGAAGGAAGAACATCGCCTTTTTCAATTTTTGTAAGCTGATCGGCGTCCAAATGGGTTTTTTCAGCCATTTCCTCAAGGCTTACTTTTTTGGACTCACGTATTTGTTTGATCTTTTTTCCCAGATCGTGTTTCTTTGCCATGCCTGTCGTCTTTAAGTCTGCCCACAAATTTAATTTTATTTTCAAGCCAGTCAAACGCGAAAGCAACAGAAACCGCAAGCTTGGATCAATTAACCAGACATTTAGAATCAATATAAATTTGAAGCCACAATAAAATTTGGTTTAAAAACCGGATCCGGTGGTTATCATCTACTTTTTCTATTTGAGAATCAAAGATCATCAATCAGTAACTTTCGTTTTTCCATCTCAATAATCACGGCATCGACAAATTTGGAGGCCATTATCTTCTGCGCCTGACTGATGCCTACTTTGGTTCCAACCTTGGTGACCATTTTCAGCAGGTATTTTTTCAGCTTGCTTTTTTTTCTGATTCGCCTCACAATGGCGCTCGGATCAGACTGGCTCTCCTTGCTGCGTTCACCATTCATGATATTCTCCAGCACCAGCCCAAAACGATCGGCCATTTTTTCCTCCAGCGCCAACAGCCTCGCCAGGCTTATTTTAACCGAATTGTAATCGATGCCGGCTTCTTCGGGCACCTGCTCCATAAGCATGGCGCTTCCGTCGGCCTTTTCAATAACCCGCATGTCGGGAATAATGGGCAAGAAAAATCCCGTCCCCTCTTTGGCCGCAACTCGAAACCGGTCAACACCCTGGTAACCGAACTTCAGAATCGGGTTGTTTTTTTCCTCGGGAACGCTGAAATATTTTTGAAGAAACAATTGGCAATTGCGCCGGCCCAGCAAAAAATCATGCTCACGAAATTCTTTCTTAAAGAAACCGGCGAAGCCACCCAATCCGCCGCATGCCAAGGCGTAGGGTTGTTTTTCATGATTCTGATAGCGCACCGGCAACACCATAAACCGGGTATAGTTTTCTTCATCGTAAGCTTTCATCAATTCCTCTTCCTTGAACATGAGTTGCTGACGCATGGCGTTCAGCAGTTCGGGCACGGCAAACTTAATGGCATCGAGCGGTTCAGTATCTTCAACCAGTCCTTGATCGCTGGGAAAGGGATCAATCATGATTAAGGTGGAATCGAATGAAGCAGCTGATTTTTCCAGCTCGTAGTTCCGGGCTTCCACTTTTCTTCCTTCGGCCAGCAACTGGTCCTTTTTTCGCCGCTCCAAAATCTGATCTGTCAGTTCGAACGGTTCATTGTTGATCACGCCTCCATCCACATTCACACACAAATAATCGGAGGTCTCATCCAACTGAATTTTATCTTTGGTTTTATTGAGAAGCGGGTTTTCGAGCAAATAACGCGCCTGGCGGTTCACCTTGTGGGGGCTCAGTCCCACAGGAAATGCACCGGTCGCAATGGCGGCATCTTTCAACAAAGCTTTGTTTAGCCCTTCCATGGTGGCAAACGAAAGCGGAATTAATCCATTGCCTTCATATTGGCCGGTTTCCGACAGCTTGAAATGAGCCAAATCCTGATGCCGTGTCATATGGTGAACACTTTCTCCCAACGCTGTGCGAAACTTCAATTGGTAGTTAACGCCGCGCAAGTTGGTTTGTGTGGTCAAAATCTCCAGGTCTTTGGCCACATAAGGCCGGTTAACGGCCGGGTCCTTTGCTGTGGTATCGATAATTCGCGAAGCGACTTTCTCAATAAACCCGGAATTGAATATCGACTTCACCTCGTGGGCCGGATGCTGCCTGACATCATCATCACTGAGCATCTGATCCATCATATCGGAATATTCGGTTTCAGTAAGATTAACCCAAGCATCGTACAGCGGGTTTTCGCTTGTTACCGACGATCGGAAATTGGACGGATTGACGTGTGGGAAAAATTGCTGAACAGCGCAGGAGCTTATGGCAGCAGTCATTCCACCAGCCGAAGCGCCCGTAAGCACTTCAATCGTCACCTCATGTTTGGGAACACCCGGCAAGTTCAGGTCTTTGGCTTTTTGCCAATGCTCCAGGGCTTCAAACAAATAATCAATAACTCCTGCAGTGTAGGCTCCAGCCGAAACAGCACCAGCCATGCAAATACCAATTCGAATTGTCTTTGACTCAGTCATACAATGTTTTTTTAAGGATTAAAACACACCAATTTCAAGCGTGACTTTTTTTTTAGTAGCTGAGTTTCGCTTCAACAAATGGACAATTTAATTTGCTGAATGGTTTTTGAATAAAGATACAATATAAAATACGGACGAGTCAAGTGGTTTGACAGGTTGTCGTTTTGTGGATGGATTTGAAGCAGGGCAGGTGCCTAAAACGAAACGTACGAATCCCGCAGTGTCGTTTAAGCCCGATGGCCATTGAAACTGGGACGATGTACCGTTCGAAGCCCTGCTTGTTGGGTTTTATTGTCTTTCTTAACCAAAGTCAATGGATTCTGCCATCTGGTCCATGTAGCTTTGTGTCAACAATTTTAAAGCTTTGATTATGAAAACAAATGAATTGAATTTATCGACAAAAACATTGGCCAGGACAACAGGATTCTTTTACCTGCTGATTATTACCGGCGGATTGATGAGTGGTATGTTTGTGAGAGAAACATTGATTGATCCCACTGACGCTGCGGTTACCTTGCGTAATATTGTTCAAAACGAATCTTTGTTCAGGTTAGGATTTTTAGGCGATCTGATCATGGTTCTATCTGATGTAATGGTATCCGTGCTTTTCTACTTCCTGCTTGTGAACGTTCACAGAGGACTTGCCATTCTTGCGGCCGTTTTCAGATTAATACAATCATCCGTGCTTGGTGCAAACTTGATCAACCTGTTTAAGCCTATACTGATGATTCAAGGCGCAGATAAGATGTCAACCGAGCAATTGACTCAATTGGGTATTGATGTCATGACCCAGCTACAGGTTTTTGACTATGGTTACTTAATCTCAGGCGTATTCTTTGCGATCAATTGCTTTCTAATGGGAGTCCTTTTGTACAAGTCTGCTGATTTCCCAAAACCAATTGGAATCATGATTTTCATTGCGGGCTTAGGATATTTATTCAATTGTATGGCAAGTTTTATCGTTCCCTCGCTTATCGATATTAGTGCAGTGGTGATGCTATTTACCGCAGTTATTGCTGAATTAACCTTCTGTGCATATCTGTTAATCGTTGGGGTAAGACATAGAAAAAAATTAATAGCCTAAGCAGGTTAAGACTTGTTCCTTTTGGCAATTCGTTTTCGTATTCTACTCAAGGATTCAGGCTGTACCCCTAAGAAAGTAGCTAAATGATATTGAGGAACCCGCTGGAGCAATTCTGGTCGGGTTTCTTGTAACATCAAATATCTTTCTTCTGGATTCTTGGTCAGATAGTTTTGAAGGATTTCTTGTTGTTTGCCAAATTCTTGCTCAATGCTATTTCTGCAGAGGGCTTCAAATTTCGGGTGCTGACTATAAAGTTTTTGTTCATTGTCGAAACTTAAAACCGCCAAAGTGGAATCTTCAATGCATTCAAAATAATGATTTGCAGGAGTTCTATTGAGATAGCTTAATAGTGATGCGATTGGATCACCTTCAACAAAGAATTGAGTGGTTCTTTCTTCACCATTTAAAATTTGATAGGAACGAACACATCCTTTGATGGTAAAGTAGCATTCTTTTGCAATTTTTCCTTCTTCCAGAAGAAGTTGGCCTTTCTGAAATTTTCTGATGGGGATTAAGGTATCAACTACTTCTATTTCTTCAGGAGAAAGCGACATTTCATTTGCAATCAGATCAGATATCTTTAATTCCATGATGCTTTGTTTTTATAAAACCCAAGGGGTGCACTTTGACCAGCGGCACAGTGCGGACGATGGACCTCCACCCTTACAAAAATTGATGCCGGCCAGACACTTTCAGGCATAGCCTGGACCCGATATGGATAATTCGCGTTTTTAACTGAGCCCGCCTTTGGCGGAGAGTCGGAACCAAAGTTATTGATTATTGCGAAATTGAGGGGCATGTTTCACATTTCAATATCAATAGGACAAAAAAAGAAATAAACCGACTGCAGTCTTTCCGGGCAGGAGTTTCTGTTTTTTGAAATGAAAAATGGGATGATTTTCTTATCCATCCGAATATTGAACGGACGGGTGATCATGGCTCACCTTTGGGCACAAAAAAACCTCTGAAGCACGCTTCAAAGGTTTTTAATATCGATTCGAAATCCCTGATCTATTATGCTTTGTCGAGTTGATCGGGTTCCAAAATGTCTTTGTCAACCAGAATTCGGCCGCAGTACTCGCAAACGATGATCTTTTTGCGGTTGGCGATGTCCATTTGGCGCTGTGGCGGAATTTTATTGAAACAACCACCGCAGGCGTCACGCTGAACAGTAACCACCGACAAGCCGTTACGGGCATTTTTGCGGATACGTTTGAAAGCGGTGAGCAAACGAGGTTCGATCATGTTTTCAATTTTCTCCGATTTTGCTTTCAGCTTTTCTTCTTCAATCTTGGTTTCAGCTGTAATCTCTTCCAGTTCCGCTTTCTTGCGTTCCAAATCTTCCTGGCGCTCAGCTAGCAGTATTTTCGAAGAATCAATGGCTTCCTTTTTTGAGGCCAGCTCAGCCGAGAATTCCTTGATGCGTTTTTCGGAAAGTTCAATCTCCAGGTGTTGGAATTCAATCTCCTTGTTCAACGAGTCATATTCGCGGTTGTTGCGAACATTGTTTTGTTGTTCGGTGTACTTTGCAATTAAAGCTTCCGATTCTTTGATGGCAGCTTTCCGGTTGGTAATTGATGTTTCAAGCGTTTTGATATCGTCGCTGTAATTGCTTACGCGCGTAGTCAAGCCGGTGATGTCATCTTCCAGATCCTGCACCTCCAGCGGAAGTTCTCCGCGAAGCGTCTTAATTTTGTCAATATCAGAAACAACTGTTTGTAACTCAAAAAGTGCTTTTAGCTTGTCACTAATTGGAACTGATTTGTCTTCTTGGTACTGTGTATTCATATTTGAATGCTCTAATTTTCTTTGTTAAACCAGGTAGTTTACCGGGTTGGTATTCACCTCGGATAAACGGATTGCAAATTTAGGGAATTTTTTTGTAAGTAATTCATAAAAAACTTCTTTAGTGAATTGCTCACTTTCAAAATGGCCAATATCGGCCAATACAATTTTGCCTTCGGCTTCAAAAAACTGGTGGTATTTTAAATCGGCGGTTACAAAAACGTCCGCTTTGGCGCCAATCGCTTGCTGGATTAGTGAACTTCCCGAGCCTCCGCAAACGGCTACTTTTTTTACTTTTTGACTTCGCAACGAACTGTGTTTAACGACTGCGGCGCCAAAGACTTTCCGGGTCATGCGGAGGAATTTTTTTTCGTCCATGGCTTTCGGAAGTTCACCCACCATGCCAATTCCCACTTGCGGGTTGACATTGTCGAGTGGGTAGATGTCGTAAGCCACTTCTTCGTAAGGGTGTGCTTCAATTAAAGCTTGAATCACTTTGTTCTGTAGGTGTTTGGGAAAGATGGTTTCGAATCGAAGTTCGTTTTCGTAATGAATTTGCCCGGGTTTTCCCACAAAAGGTTGGGTGTTTTCGCTGCCCCGGAAGCTCCCTTTGCCGGGCATGGTGTAAGCGCACGAGTCATAGTTTCCAATGTGTCCGGCGCCGGCACTAAAAATTGCCTGCTGTACGTGTCCGGCCTGTTCAAAAGGAATGAAGGTGACCAGTTTTTTTAAATGTCCGGATATTGGCGACAGCACCTGACAATTTTCAAGCCCCAACTTGTCGCAAATCTTGCTGTTCACCCCGCCATGGATGCTGTCCAGGTTGGTGTGCGACGCGTAAATGGCCAGGTTGTGTTGAATGGCTTTGATGACGCAGCGCTCTACTTCGTTTTTTCCGGTCAGCTTTTTTAGTCCGCCAAAAATTAAAGGATGGTGCGCAATGATCAGGTTGCTTTTTGTTGCAATGGCCTCGTCTATAATGCTTTCGGTGACATCCAAGGTGATGAGTGCCTGTTTGATTTCTTGCTCCGGGTTCCCAACCAGCAAGCCCGCATTGTCATACGACTCCTGGTAGGCGAGTGGCGCAACCGATTCGAGGTATTTTGTAATTTCCTTCAGTTTCATGTCCTGTAATTCCAGTTTTCAATTTTCCGTTCGCAAATCTCTCAATATCTAACTAACCAGTATCTAGCATCTGGCATCCAGCATCCAGTATCTAACCCATCTCCTCTTTCATCTCAACCAGCATTTGTCGGATTGTTTTCAGCCGGTCAACCAATTCGTGTTTGTCCAGCGTATCTTGTTTATTGTCTTTCAGTTTTTGTTTGGCACCTTTAATGGTCAGTCCGCGTTCTTTTACCAGGTGGTGAATGAGCTTGAGGTTTTGAATGTCTTCTTTGGTAAACAGGCGGTTGCCTTTTTTATTCTTTTTTGGTTTGAGAATGTCGAATTCATTTTCCCAAAAACGAATGTGCGAGGTGTTGACCTGAAACATGTCGGCCACTTCGCCAATCGAATAAAAGACTTTTTCTATTTTGGGTTGTTTGTAAGGCACAGCTTGCCGGCTTAGTCGTACGATTGTCCCATGTTCGACGAGATGGCGATCATCTTCTCGTATTCCTGCGGAGTGAGGTCCTTGAAATAGAAGTATTGCGGATTAACGGCTTTCCCGTTTTTATGTACTTCGTAGTGAAGGTGCGGTCCTGACGAGGTTCCGGCATTGCCCACATAGCCAATTACGTTACCACGTTTTACTTTCTGTCCTTCTTTTACATTGAATTCGTTCAGGTGTCCGTACAGGGTTTCGTAGCCAAACCCATGGTCAATCACAATCCAGCGGCCAAAGCCGGTGCGTGCACTTTTCACTTCCTTTACAATGCCATCGCCTGTTGCATAAATCTCCGTACCAACCGGAGCTGTAAAGTCCATGCCATAGTGGAACCGGCGGATTTTATAAATGGGGTGAATCCGAAATCCCCAGCCTGATGCGGTCCGGTTTAAATCTTTGTTTGAAACAGGCATGATCGCCGGAATGCTTGACAGCATTTCCTCTTTGTCAAGCGCCAGTTTCAACACTTCGTCGTACGATTTGGATTGGATATAAGCTTCTTTGGCCACTACGTCCAGCTTGCGGGCTGTTTTAATGACCAATTCTGAATTCTCCAGACTTTCGAGCTGCGAATATTTGTTCACCCCGCCGAAACCTGCTTTCCGAACGGAATTGGGAATGGGGTCGGCTTCAAAAATAATACGGTATAAGTTATCGTCGCGATGCTGAATGTCCGTCAGCACGTCTTCAATGCTTTCCAGGTTTTGATACATCAACTCGTACTGCGATAACAGCCGACGGTTTTCACGTTTCAAACTGCGCATCTTTGGCGTCTCATAAAACTGAAGAAAAACCACAGTCATGATGATACTTGCCAGGATGCTGGTGGTGCTGAACAGTAAAAAACGATGGATCTTCGATTTTAAGTTGCGTTCAACCTTGTCGTAGCTGAGTGTTTCGGGGTTGAATTTATACTTAACTTTAGCCATAGAAAACAATTTCTTTTTTTCGAAATGTAACAAATTTAAGGATTTAATCTAACTTTGCAAGACTTAAAAAACCGAGCAAATCGACTACAAAACGCAAAAGTAGTTTATTTATTGGGTTGATGGGTTTAATAAACTTGCAATCAAGTGTTTTTTAACAAATTTTAAACGTATCTGCAATCGACTTAGCTTCCGTTTTATTGAGAAGGAGTCAGGCGATGTTTCATGTGTATGGCACTTGGCCTGAGCAACAGTGAAGAGTCTTAAATTGAAAATGTAATTATATGAATTCCAAAGCAATCAGGAAAGCCTTCCTGGATTTTTTTATTTCAAAGCAACATACCATAGTCGATTCGGCCCCCATGGTGGTGAAAAATGATCCGACCCTCATGTTTACCAACGCGGGCATGAATCAATTCAAAGATATTTTTTTGGGAAACCAGCCTGCTAAATCGGTCAGGGTAGCCGATACTCAGAAGTGCTTACGGGTTTCGGGAAAACACAACGATCTGGAAGAAGTGGGGCATGATACCTATCACCACACCATGTTCGAAATGCTGGGCAACTGGTCGTTCGACGATTATTTCAAGGAAGACGCCATCAATTGGGCCTGGGAATTTTTGCATGAGAAAATGGGCATTGCCGCCGACCGGATGTATGCCACGGTGTTTGAAGGAAGCCCTGATGACAAGCTTGAATTGGACGAAGAAGCGAAAGCCATGTGGTTGAAGCACTTGCCAAAAGAACAGGTGTTGCATGGTAATAAAAAAGATAATTTTTGGGAAATGGGCGATACCGGCCCCTGCGGCCCTTGTTCCGAAATTCATGTGGATTTGCGTGATGATGACGAACGGGCGAAAAAGCCAGGCGCCGAACTGGTTAACCAGGATCACCCGCTGGTGATTGAAATCTGGAATCTGGTGTTTATTCAGTTTAACCGGAAAGCCGATGGCCGTTTGGAAGAACTGCCTGCCAAACATGTCGATACAGGCATGGGCTTCGAACGCTTGTGCATGGTCTTGCAGGGCAAGAAATCGAACTACGATACGGATGTTTTTCAAACGGTCATTGCCAAATTGGCCAGACTGTGCGGAAAAAAATATGGCGAAAGCGAAAAAGCGGACATCGCCATGCGCGTGATTGCCGACCACTTGCGGGCCATCGCGTTTGCCATTGCCGATGGACAATTGCCTTCGAACAATAAGGCGGGTTATGTCATTCGCCGGATTTTGCGTCGTGCGGTGCGTTATGGCTATACGTTCCTGAATTTCCGCGAAGCATTCATCTACCAGCTGGTGGAAACGCTGAAAGAAAATATGGGCGATGCCTTTCCCGAACTCAGTTCGCAGCAGGTGCTGATCGAAAAGGTAATCAAAGAAGAGGAAGAGAGCTTTTTGCGGACTTTGGAAACAGGCATTCGCTTGCTGGACGAGGAAATGAGCCAGGCGAAAAAAACCGGGACAATGGAAGTGTCAGGGAAAAACGCCTTCGAATTATACGACACCTTTGGCTTTCCATTGGATTTGACCGAGCTGATCCTGCGCGAAAATGGCTTGACCGTGAATCGGGCGGAGTTCGATTCGGAAATGGAAAAACAGAAAAGTCGTTCGCGGAATGCTGCCGCCCAGGAAACCAGCGACTGGGTGGAGCTCAAGAAAATTGACGAAGTGGAATTTCTGGGGTACACCACGCTTGAGGCCGACATTGAGATTGCCCGCTACCGCAAAGTCAAACAAAAAGATAAGGAGTTCTATCACCTGGTTTTCGACCAGACCCCGTTTTATGGCGAGTCGGGCGGACAGGTTGGCGACACGGGCTACATCGAAGCCAACGGTGTCAAGACAAGTATCATTGATACGCAAAAGGAAAATAACCTGATTGTGCACATCGCCAAAGAATTGCCTGCCGATCCAACGGCAACTTTCAAAGCGGTGGTGAGCAATCACAAACGCAAGCTGACTGCCAACAACCACACGGCCACGCACTTGCTCGATCAGGCTTTGCGCGAAATCCTGGGCACGCATGTCGAGCAAAAAGGCTCGCTGGTGAATGCCGATCATCTGCGGTTCGACTTTGCGCATTTCCAGAAAGTGTCGAAAGAAGAATTGATGCAGATTCAAAATCGGGTGAACGAGTTAATCCGGCAGAACTTTCACCAGGAAGAAAAGCAGGATGTGGCTTTTGCCGAAGCACAGGAAATGGGGGCCATCGCCTTGTTTGGCGAGAAGTATGGCGATCATGTGCGGGTCATAAAATTTGGCGATTCGGTTGAGCTGTGCGGAGGAACACACGTGCCGGCCACTGGACAAATCGGCCAGTTTATTATCACTTCCGAAAGTGCTATTTCGGCCGGTGTACGCCGGATCGAAGCGATTACTGCTGATAAAGCTGAAGCGTTCATCAATAAAAATATGGATGAGCTGCACGAAGTTCGCGGCCTGTTCAACAATACCAAAAACCTGAAAAAGTCGGTTGAAGACTTGCTGGACGAGAACGCCAAGTTGAAAAAGCAATTGGAGGCTTTTGAAAAGCAAGCTGCAGCCGGCGTGAAAGACGAGTTGAAAAAGCAAGTTTCATCAATCAACGGCATCAATGTGATTGCCGAGAAAGTAGCGTTGGATTCGCCCCAAGCCATTAAGGACTTGGCTTTTCAACTGAAAGGCGAAGTGGATAACTTGTTCCTGGTACTGGGCGCCGAAATTGATGGCAAACCCAGCCTGAGCATCATGATTGCCGACAAGCTGGTGAAGGAAAAAGGTCTGAATGCCGGACAGATTGTTCGCGAAGCAGCCAAAGAAATGAAAGGCGGCGGCGGTGGTCAACCTTTTTACGCGACCGCCGGTGGCAAAGATGTCTCGGGTATCGACGCGGCAATTGCCAAGGCCAAATCGTTTGTCAATTAAAAAGGAGGTCGAAACAAACAACATATAAAACGGTTCCATCGGTTCATTCCGGTGGAACCTTTTTTATTCTGCTTCGTGAAAAGCGGCAATCAGCTCGCGTGCTTTTTGTTGATCTTCTTTGTTGATGATCACTTCAACGGGCTCAAAGCCACCAGCCGAAACCTGCCAGGGTGCAATACTACCCATGAGTTTGTTGCTGATGAGCGTAACAATGCCCTGATCGTTTAATAATTGGTTGATCATCTCGGCATCAATGGGTTTACCACTAAAAATGACCATGGTCTCCGAATCGGGTGTTTTTTATCATGATGGGCTATTTGATGATTACTACTGTCGAACAAGCTTGCTCTTCCGGCATGCTTACTTCCGGGCTTCCGGGTTTTTGCAGGTGCTTAGGCCAAAAGGCGCATAGAGCGGACAAAAACTGACCATGCTGGTGAGCAAAAACACACAGGCAAGAATCAGCAGGATTAATCCCAATGTGCCGGCGATAACATTGGTGAGGTAGAGGACTGCGATCAAAACTGCTACAATTGCGCGGATCACACGATCCGCCATTCCCATATTTTTTCTCATCTTTTTTATTTTTGTGAGTTATGCTTTTCTACTCACAGAATCGGGTTTGGGTTTCAACCTGCAAGGTCAACTTCTACCGGACCTTGATCCGGTTTCAGTGAATCTGATAAACCAAAAATCTCAATAAGTGTTAATGTGGTAGTTATTTTGAGAGAAGGATTTTTTTACTCCGGTCATTAAGTCTATTTTCACTTTTTTTTAATAAAGACGCGCTCGATGAAAAGAATATATCAATTTCTGGTTTCCACATCTTTTATGGGATTTTTGTTGCTGGTCATGGCTTTTTCCATGGCGATTGCCACGTTTGTTGAAAGCAGTTACGGCACGCCCGCGGCCAAGGCGCTGGTTTACAATACCCACTGGTTCGAATTGGTTTTTTTACTGCTCGGAATAAGTTTAATCCACAATTTTTTGAAATATCGTCAGTACACCATGAAGAAGCTGACAGTCGGCATTTTTCACTTATCATTTATTGTGATTGTGATTGGTGCGGGCATTACCCGCTACATCAGTTTTGAAGGGATGATGCATATTCGCGAGGGCGAAAGCGCCGACCACATTGTGTCGAGCGATTCCTATTTTACGGTGGAGGCCAACGGGCAGGAAGTCACGGAGCGGGTTCTGTTTTCGGAGTTGAGTCCCAAAGAATTCAGCGAAAAAATGGAGATTGATGGCCAGTCAGTTCGAATCAAGTCTGTTGGTTTTGTGAAAGACGCGGTGCGAACACCTGTTGAAAGCCACTCGGGCGACCCGGTCGTCGATTTTGTGATTTCAGCAGGCGAGGGCATGGAGAACTTTACCTTTGGCAAAGGCCAGCTGGTGAATCTTGGGCCAGCTACCGTGGGTTTCGAAGGACAGGCTGACGTTCGTTTTGAACAGGAAGGTTCGCAGTTGTTTATTGTGGCCGACCGCGACATGGAAATTCGTTCCATGGCAGGTGGCGAACCTGAATTGGTGCCTGCCGGAACGCGTTCGGAAGTGAAGTTGATGCACCTCTACGCTTTTGATGGCTACTTGGTTTTGGTTAAGAAATTCTTCGAAAAAGCGGCTTTGCGTGTAGCCAAAGGCAGCCCGGAAAGTTCGAATGAAGATGCGGTGATTGTGGAAATTTCTGACGGAGAGCGTCAGGCCATCGTCAATGTTTTTGGACGTGCCGGACAGATTGGCGATCCGGTGACTTACCTGGTAGGCAATACTCCGGTCAAACTCACCTACGGCTCCAAACCGGTTCATCTGCCTTTCAGTTTGAAGTTACATGATTTTCAATTGGAGCGTTATATCGGTTCCGAAAGTCCGTCGTCATTTGCCAGCGAAATACAATTGCTGGATCCGGAGCGCGATGTCAAGCGCGATGTGCGAATTTTCATGAATAACACCTTGCAATACCGCGGCTATCGTTTCTACCAGTCGTCGTACGATCAGGACGAGGGGGGAACGATTTTATCAGTAAACAAAGATTTTTGGGGCACGATGGTCACCTATCTGGGATACTTGCTTTTGACCGTGGGCATGATTCTGTCTCTGTTCAATAAAAACTCCTATTTCCAATTTTTGGTGCGTCACCTGAAAATGTCAGGAAAGGCAAAAATGGCTGTTGTCATGCTGGGCTTGTTGTTTGCCGGCAATCAGAGTATGGCACAAAGTCCGAGTACAGCGGGAATTCCTCGTTTGGATGAGCAGCTGGTTGAAGATTTTTCGCAGTTGTGGGTGCATGGCCGCGATGGACGGATTGAGCCCATGTCAACCTTGTCGAGCGAAATTCTGCGTAAGTTGAGCCGTAAGTCAACGCTCAATGGCATGTCATCGGATGAAGTGGTGCTGAGCATGCACCTTTTTCCTGAGCTTTGGCGGTCGGTTCAGTTTATTAAAATTGATAAGGAAATTGCCGCGTCCATTGGGCTTCAGGATAAATATGCCCGGGTAATTGATTTATTTGATTTGGATGGAAACTACCGGATTACAGAGCAGGTTCGTGCTGCTTTTGCCAAAGCACCGGCTTTTCGGAGTAAGCTGGACAAGGAATACATCTTTTTAGACGAACGGATTAACATCAGTTTTATGGTTTTTAAAGGCGATTTGCTGACTTTCTTTCCTCCGGAAAACCAAACCGATGCCTGGTGGGCGGTGGGTAGCAACCCGACCGGCTATCCGGCCGCCGACTCCCTGTTCGTGAATCGAAGCTTTAACCTGTTGGCCGATGGCGTTAAATCGGACAGCGACATCCAGCCCAGGCAGATTATTTCTACGGTAGCTGCTTTTCAGGAAAAATTTGGCGCTGGAATCTTGCCTTCGGAACAACAAAAATCTGCGGAAATGCTGTATAACAAATACCAGCCTTTCAAGCGGGTTTTCCCTTGGTATCTGCTGGTTGGTTTTGTTTTGCTGATCATTCTTTTCGTGAATATTTTCCGCCAAAAACCCATGCATAAAATAACCCGATACAGTTTTAGCGGATTGATTTATTTGGGCTTTTTGATACACACCGTGGGATTGATCGTTCGGTGGTACATTTCAGGCCGAGCACCTTGGAGCAACGGTTACGAGTCGATGATTTATGTGGCTTGGGCCGCGATGCTGTCGGGTATTATTTTCGGAAGAAAGTACCCGATGGTTTTAGGCACCGCTGCAATCTTATCGGGAATCACCTTGTTTGTGGCTCATCTTAACTGGATGAACCCGGAGATTACGCCGCTGGTTCCGGTGCTGAAATCGTACTGGCTCATGATTCACGTCTCCATTATTACGGCCAGCTATGGCTTTCTTGGCTTGAGCGCTTTTCTGGGTATTTTGGTGCTGGTGTTGTATGCCATCATGAAAAAAAGTAACCAGAAAAATGTGGACCACTTCATCGATCAGTTGACCACCATCAGTGAGCTTTCGGCCACGATTGGGCTGTATATGTTGACGATCGGAACTTTTCTTGGCGGCATCTGGGCCAACGAAAGTTGGGGCCGCTACTGGGGCTGGGATCCCAAGGAAACCTGGGCTTTGATTACGGCCGTGATTTATGCGTTTATCGTTCACATGCGTTTGATTCCCTCGCTTCGGGGCCGGTACAACTATAACCTGGCCACGGTGATAGCCTTTACTTCGGTGCTCATGACCTATTTTGGAGTCAACTACTTTTTATCGGGTCTGCATTCCTACGGCAAGGGTTCCGCAGATGGAATTCACTGGGCTGTTTATGCGTCCGTAGGCGCGATCACCCTCTTGGCGATCTGGTCATACATCAATTACAAGAAGTTTGAGGAAATCGCAGAATAGAATGTCGAATTCAAATAGTCAATTTTTGCTTTGCCAACATGAAGGTATTGAAGGAATTGCTGTTATTTTAAATGATTCTAAATAAGTTTGTTCTTTCGTGGAATAGATTAATGTCAATAGGTCTAGATGCTTGAAATGTTAACTTTGCCCGGTTCACAAGGTTTTAACTAAATCAATAAACATGGGAAAAGATGTGAAGCGGACCTTCGACATTCTTGATTTATGTGCAAAGAACTACCCCCGCGAAGATGCCCTGGGCGGAAAAGCCAATGGCAAATGGTACACGTACTCCACTGCTGAATACAAGGAAAAGTCTCACGAGTTTGCGATGGGCATGTTGGCGCTTGGGCTTCAGCCAGGCGACAAGGTTGCCACGGTAACGACCAACCGGCCGGAATGGAACTTCGTCGATATGGGCCTGGCGATGGCCGGACTGGTGCATGTGCCCATTTATCCAACCATTGGCGAAGAGGAATACAGCTACATTTTGGAGCACGCCGAAGTGAAGTACGTGATTGTTGGCGATAAAAAGCTGTTCGAAAAAATCAATCCGGTAGCGCAGGCCATCGCATCAATTCAAGCCATGTATGCTTTTGACGATTTCGACGGGTGCAAACACTTTCGCGAAATCATGGAACTGGGGAAAGCAAATGAGGGCGAGTGGGCGGCAAAGCTGGAAGAGATCAAGAACGCGGTGGGACCGGACGATTTGGCTACCATTATTTATACTTCGGGAACAACGGGTGTTCCGAAAGGAGTGATGCTCACCCAGGAAAATCTGGTTTCCAACTTCACCACCCATGCCAAGATGCACGATCTGGGCGTGGGACACCGGGTCATCAGTTTCCTGCCGCTTTGCCATGTGTACGAACGAAGCGTGAATTATCACTTCCAATACAAGGGCATGGGGGTTTATTACGTTGGGAATCTGGGACAGATTGTAGCTGCCATTAAAGAGATTAAGCCGCACATGTTTAACTCGGTTCCACGTTTGTTGGAGCGGGTGTATGATGGTTTTGTGTCGAAAGGGAACGAGCTAACCGGAATAAAAAAGGTCATCTATTTTTGGGCGTTGAGCCTGACCCGCCACTTCGAATACAATAAGAAATACAACCTTTTTGTAAGGATTCAGATTCGATTGGCCGATAAACTGATTTATTCAAAATGGCGCGAAGCTTTGGGCAACAACATTGTGTATGTGGTGTCGGGTGGTGCGGCGCTTCAACCCCGGATTGCGCGTGTTTTGGGCATGGCGGGCATGCTCACCTTGGAAGGTTACGGACTCACCGAAACCTCGCCGGTTATCGCCGTGAATAATCCGGCTTTGAAAGAAATGAAAATTGGTACCGTTGGACCGGTGTTGGATGGAGTTGAAGTGAAAATTGCTGATGATGGCGAAATTTTGTGCAAGGGCCCTTCGGTAATGAAAGGCTACTACAAGGCACCGGATCTAACCGCGGAGGTGATTGACGAAGACGGTTGGTTTCATACCGGAGATATTGGCGTACTTGAGGCGGGGAAATACCTGAAAATTACCGATCGGAAGAAGGAGATGTTTAAAATGTCGGGCGGAAAGTACATCGCCCCGCAAATGATTGAGAATAAGCTGAAGGAATCTTTTTTCATTGAGCAGGCCATGGTCATTGGCGAAAATGAAAAGTTTGCCAGCGCACTGATTTCTCCCAATTTTGAGTACCTGCATGACTGGTGTTCGCAGCATAAAATTCATTTCCGCGACAACGAAGATTTGGTTCAAAAGAAAGAAGTGGTCGCACAACTTTTTAAAGAAGTGGCGGTCATTAATAAAACGCTGGGACAGCATGAAGAGATCAAGCGTTTTCGGCTGGTTTGTGAAGAATGGACCCCGCAAAGCGGTGAGTTGTCGCCAACCTTGAAACTGAAACGCAATGTGGTCAGCAAAAAATACCAGCACATTATCGACGAAATCTACTCTTCGAAGCTCAACAATGGGGGCAACGGGCTGAAGTTTCCACGAGTCAAGGTGAACCTTCGTTTCGACATGAATGAATTGCTCAAAAAACTGAAAATATGATTTGAAAAAATAAAAGGCCATCGA
>NZ_LGIA01000209.1 GCF_001270965.1 Sunxiuqinia dokdonensis
ATTAATTTACTAAATATCATTGAGTTAATTAGTGAAAAATGAATAAAAAAAGAGGCTGTCCTCTTTTTAGACAGCCTCATCAAAAAGTTATCTGGGCGGCGCTCTTCCTTATGCCTTTCTTGAGCCCGGCGTGGCCATGCTTTCGAGTGTTCTGAAGAGCGTCAGGGCTATTGAGGTAAACATTAGTATCATAAGGGCATTTATTGCTATCCGAAAATATATGATCCAGGCTGCTCCATCGTCCCTTTCGGGGGAATTGGAAGAAATTAAGGAGCGCATCAAAGCCCTGGAAGAGATCGATGAAGAAAATGAAAAGAAGTTTGATGACATCTATATCGCATTGACCCAACTAGCGATGAAGCAACAACTTGTAGTCAGATCACGCAATCCCATCGGGTTTATAAAACCAAAAGAATAAATCAAAAGCAAGGGTAACCTGAATTTGTCATTCCGGCCTTTTAAAATGGTGAATCGTCATCACTAACAAAGGGAACCTTGCTGGCACGGCTTTGCAAACTATGCTTCGCAATAGCCCAAACTCACGAGTTAAAAATATTTCCCTTGTTGTCGCTCAACTTGGAAATCTCCGCTTCCAGACCCGCCCGAAAAACAACTTATCAACATTTTTTACCATCGATGATTTTTTGTTCAGAATTATCGTAACTTTCTGGCACCAAACAATAAACTAACAATGAAAACGACACCTGAATGCCCTCCGAAAATAGACATTCATCAGAAAACGCAGAACATACAAAGACTAAACTCTGAACGGAGATATAGGGTAAGAGTGGGGATAGGGATCCAAAATATCGGTGAGGCAGCAGCTCGGATCCAGAGCCCGCCGGACAGGTTCAACATTAACATGGAGATATAAAGAGACAACAGAAATGGCAAAAAAGTGTAATAGCTTCGTGCTATTACATAGTTGGCGGTAAGGCTAAGTGTGACAGAGCAACTATCGATAGAATCTAAAATGACTGAAAATCAAGAGAAAGCTATTCAATATTTAGAGGCTTTTCAAGAACAGAGTTTAGTTGAAAGATTTGGCAAAGATTACTTGTCAAAATATAATGACGTTTTAGGTCTGACAAAAAAGACGGATTTTTTAAACGCCTATTTCAATTCTCAATTGAACATGACCGATGAAGAAAAGGCGGATTTTACTAAAAGCTATGATAGTTCTTTGAAATCATGTATTATTAAAACAAAATATGAATTGCCAGAATCTATTTTAATTCTATCAAGTCTTTTTGACAAAATCGATGTTGCCGCTACTAGACTCACGTACCAGCTTAATAAAAAACCCTTTATTGGGACAGCATTCTCTAAAGAGTTCAATGCATTTGCGGCAAGAGTTCCTGGTACTGAAGAAAGTCTATTAGTTTTTGAAAGTGAACTTTTTACTTTATGTAACTTACTTGCAAAAATTATTGCTTCTTGCCTGCCAGACTTTAAAATTGATGAAAGCGGCGTGTCTTTCAATTGTAAGAAAATTAGAATTAAAAATCATATTGACACAAATCCGCTAATAAAGGAAAGATTCAAGGATTTTGTAATTAATGCGGTAATCAACGGTTTACCAAATGGGACGAGACAATATTTTTTGTCAGAGACAGTGAGTAAACTCCAATACGAACTTCTCTCCTCAATTGAGTTATTTATTGTTGGACATGAGTACGGGCATATTTATGCAGGACACATTGACAAAGCACTCGTAAAAACAAGGATGATCAATAATGAACAACTTGAATTTATTTCACCTGATTGGCAAATGGAGTTTGAGGCGGATTTTTATGGATTAAGTTTGTTGGTAAATACAGATAGTGCTCATAGTTTTCTGCCTTTTAGCCTTTTAGGCCCCGAATTACTTTTCACATTTCTGGACATTTTCGAAAGAGCAAATACTCTAGTTGCTCTTGGGACAGAAATTCATTCAAATGGAGGCAACACACATCCTCCAACAATTGAACGAAGAAAAAAAATTCGAGAACTTTTAGGAGAATCTATTCCCGAACGACTTTTAGACAGCTATCAAGTCGTGAGTGAATTTTTAGAAAATGTTATGGAAGTCCTTTGGGCTGATTTTAACCACGCACACATTAGAAATGGAAATTAGAATAAAAAACAAAGCCCAGCCGCCAACTTCAGCTACCCGTCAAGTGCGGCAGCAGTGGTTTTCGGTGGGTATCTTTCCGCTCGGGCAGCTGATCGGCTTGACAGGAAATCGCCCGCAGTCCGCCCCTGCGTGTAGCTTCCTACGTTGTGGCGCATATTAATAACCAACACAAACAGAGCATTAAATGGATAAATGTAATCTTTGCAAGAATAATGACGCTGATAAAACGGGTTCTCATATAGTTCCTCATTTCTTATTGAAAAGAATAGAGAATATTGACGGGAAAACAGACCGAGATTACGAGATAGGATATAAAATTGAAAGATTAAAATCTGCATCTCATTTTGGTAGGTCTGTTCAACCAGAAAGACTTGAAGAAACATTTGGAGAAATAACTGACGAAGATATCGACAAAAATAAACACCCTTTGGTAGTGGATAACTTCTTATGTTCGGATTGCGAGGAAAGGCTCGCTCATATTGAAGGTATTTATTCACAAACAATAGAAACTATTGAGAAAACCGAATACGAATCTGGAATTAGTACCTCAAATGGAATTTTATTTTGGGCAAGCGTTTTATGGCGTTTGTCAGTACACGGAGAAAGTGGCGTGAAATTAACTGCCGTACAAAATGAATTGCTTAGAGTGATATTAGATTCCTTTCTACCAGCGAAGAATGAAAAATTTAATGAGAAATTAATCGCTGAAAGTGATTTGGTGAAAGAATTATCATACAAAATTATCAGATGCCATAACTGTGTCCAAGATGAGGCAAAATGGCTTCTATTTCACCCAGATTTTTATGATTCATTATGTCTTTTCATAGACGAATTTGTAGTTGCCTTCAGCTTAAGTGGTCAACACGATGAATTTAACACAAAAGATTGCTTTGGGATAAATGATTTGATTCTGGATGCACCTGTGAATATTATAGGAGGAAATGAGGTCATCAAGCCTTTTGACAGGTCAATTTTCATTGAGTTTAGTAAAAAAATTGTGGATATGGTAAAAGATGTTTATGTCGGTGGGTTGGATGAATTTTTTGACGAAGTGCATGTTGCCGCAGGAGGTAAAGGCGATAAAATGCCAGCAGAGCTCAAGCAAGAAATAATGGCAGAAATAACATCTGACGAAAAGAAAAATGGAAGGAAATATTCTCAAGATGAGATTGTAAAGTCAACATATGAGGTGATGAAAAAATACGCACCATAGTGGTCAGTTTAACCGCAGCTTGAAACAGTATCGGTTTGACCGCAAATAACTACAAGGTGAAACAGTATAAATTAAAAATCTCAATAATGGATATTCTAAGCGTGGACAAATTAGTTCTATTCTTATTCTTTTTCGTTCCTGGATTTATATCGCTCAAATTCTATCAATTGCTTATTGCGGATGAAAAAGTTGATTTTTCGAAAAGTCTTTATGAAGCAGTTGGGTTTAGTTGTATAAATTTCTCAATATTTTTCTGGGTTATATATCATATAAATAAACCAGAATTTGTTGAATCTCACCCTTTTTATTATTATGCAATAACCCTTACTATAATCTTCATTACTCCTTTGATATTAACGTGGTTTCTATCAATGATACTAAAAACTAAAGTATTCGGTCGATTTTTTGTAAGCCCCGAAAAAGTGCCTTGGGACTGGCATTTTTCGAAACGAGATTCATCTTGGGTAATTGTAACTCTTAAAGATGGAAAGAAAATTGGGGGCAAATTCGGCAAAAAATCGAGTGCTTCTACTTTTCCCAGATCAAAAGAAATATACATTGAAGACATATGGAAATTGGATAAAAATCACAAATTTATAAATAGCATAGAAAGGAATACGGGAGTATTAATCACAGGTGACAGTATACTCGCAATTGAATTTTTTTCTTGAACCCTAAAATTTGAAATATGAGCGCAGAAGAAAACAAAAATCAGAAGCCACAGGAAAGACCAATTCCAGAAAGGCAACCTAACACTAACATTGAAAAAGGAAGAACCGACGAAGGGTTCAAAAGAGAGAGTCCAACGCCACTTTCTTGGCAACCGATCAGAGATCAAACAGATTCGAATCCTCCAGATGGCGGTTCCGGAGTTGGAGAAAGTAATGATTAATTATTGCTACTATCCTCTTTTGTAGATTCCATTGCGGGTACAATTTTACACAAACCAAAATTTCACCCGGCCTGCCCCTTATTTGAGCGAAGTGGTAACGAGGGGTTTGCTGTCTTGAGTTTGTAACTCATTTTTAATCCCTGAGCTGGTTAGGATATGTCGAGGGCGGGCTGTGGCTTGCCGGATATGTCATTCAGTCCTTATTGATAGGGGATTTGCAATCACCATGATCAGGTGGCTTGGCCATCGTTTATCCATCTCATACAAAGTGTTCTAAATAGTTGATCAAATGGATAGGTGCAATTTTCTTATTCTCTAAGTCCGTGTAGATTTGTGTCCAAGAAAAATTCTTTAAAACCAAGCCATATTCCATGTTTAGATATGCTAGCGATGGGATATTGTTTTCTTGGAGTTGCCGTACTACATGAACTGTTATTCTATCAAATAACTGAAGTTGCCACAAGGAAGCTTCTATATCCCTGAGTGATCCACCTCTAGTTATTGCAAGCTTTTTGGCTAAATCCGAATATTCCTTTTTTAACGGAACGAGGTGTTTAACTAGTTCATCATAACCAATAGCGTCCGATCTAAGATAATCCCCAGTGCTACTATGGCAAACAGCATAAACCTGAACTCCTTTTTTCCAATACCTAAAAAGGTTGTTTGATAACGTATTCTGAAAATCTAAAGAAAAAGCAAAACGTTGGCCATGTTCTAATCTTTTGGGCCATACTTCACTATTACTGAAGAAAATATTGGGTTCACGTTGCTTCTTATTCGACAAAAACTCGAATTCATAAGTAATTGGTTCAATAAATTTAGTTTCAAACGATAGATTTAAAAACGAGATAGACAGTGTACAAGTTCCGAGAGGGGAGTTTGAGACATATCCGAGAGAAAATTCAAAACTAGGATGATTTTCTATATAGTTTTTCTTATTTCCAATCTTATCCCTGTTTCGTCTTTTTCTTTTTTTTCGCCAATTAACAAATCGATCCCGAAGATGAAAAATGTTGTTACCTATTGCTAATATCCCCGCTAGAACTGAAACAATTGTGGTGATAAGTATAACTTCTATGTTCATGTAGGTCTTTTTTTAAGATCAGATTTATAAATGTAGTATTTAAACTCCTAAAATGTATTCAATCGGCGTAATACATATTGCGGTAAGGGTTCGTACCGTTCTTGGTTGGGAAAAAACAAGAATGGCAATTGCAACATTCAGGAAGCTCTTCTAGGTATGCGCATGAGCTTGAGGCTGGCTGAATTTCCCTTGCTCTCCCTCGTTTGAGTGAAGCGGAAACAGCCTGTCCCGACAACTTTCAGAGGGGAAAGCTGGCATTTGCTTGCAACGGCATCGTCAAAATATGCTGTGAACTTTTGGCCTGCCTGCGTTAAAATGGGTTGGCTTCCGGGTTTCCAAAAAAGGCTGCCAATCTGATATACATAACGGAATATACTTGCACCCGTGCGGGCGTAAATCTCCATAAGTACGCACGTAAATTTTCACACGCATGGAAGTACAACTACACACGCATGGAAGAGCTACTTACGGTGTGTGAAAATTTGGTTACGCACGTACGCAGGCTTGGCTCGAGACGATAGGTTTTGCCGTAGACGTGAGCAAGCTTGGCTACGAACGGGTGGAAGCTAAGCTACCTTCAGGCGGATTATGGACAGCGCCGGAATGATGCCAGATAAAACGGTCGAATTTGTTGCCAGCTTGGTATTTCGATGTAATTGTGCCACAACAAATGGAAGCGGGGAGGTTTCCTGGGTTAATCGCGAAACCGGGCCTTTCGAAAAAGTCAAGCTTCTTTTGGGGAAAAGATAAAGTACTTTTTCTGACAAGTTGAAGTACTTTTTTTCATAAGATACTTAGGATTTCCGAAAAAGACCAAGAAGGATTCATAAGCATGCGGTAAATTCCGTCTTTGCTCCTATAAAACGTCTTCGCCCTTTAAAAGCTTCTCTAAAATGTTCGGAGAACTTTCAGAGGCCTGTTAGTGGTCCTGTTCCATTTCTGTTTTTCCGCTTTTTCAATTCCCTGTTTTAATAGCAAAGCCATCGCGGCATTCCCAAACTTTCTGGTGGGAGTGCCAAACAAATAATCCATCGGATAAAATTATCCCAAAACAAATCGATACAATCTCAATTAACTTCAGTTGCAAACTGAACGACCTCCCTTCTACAAAAATCATTTCAGAAACGGCAGCCGGGCTGACACCGGTAATGTCCGTCAGATAGAAATGGTTTGATTCCTATTTCCGGTTTTTTAATTCATTCAGCATTCTTTTTAGTATGGAAGCGTATTCCCACATTATCATCGAGTTGGAAAGAGATTTGGAGCAAATTGCATTGACTTCTGATCATGTGTTGGACACCACCAGGATGGCCATCAGAAGCTGTAAGCTGGCCCTGGTCAAATTAAGGCGGATGGTTCTTGCCCGGGGTTTCCCGGATCAGGAATCGGAAATCCGCTTCTTTAAGGAGATTAAACCCCTTGCACATAGTCGCCTCCTATTTTACCAAAGCCTGTTTGAAATACAAAGCTTGCAGGTAAAATACGCCCCGGAGCGGATGAGACGGTACCTGGAAGCGAAGATTGACGAGATTCAACTGTACATGGAAGAACATGCGGCCAGCGTTCAGTACTACAATTGCGGATTTACGTACCTGGACAGTCTTTATTTTGTCCGGAATAACGATCAAATCCCGATCGAACTGAAATGCCTTGAAGACCCAATGGATGAACAGTTCAATACATGGCAGGACCATACATTCGCTGTGATAAGGGCAAACAACCTGTTGTTGGAATACCTAACCCAGGAGATCATCCGGCTTGAGAACCCGGAACAAGCCAATCACCCAATGACCTTAGCCAATCTTGCCTGGACGGGCCATATCATTGATCTGGTGGAATTGCTTTACGCCCTGTCTTCCGCCCGGGCGATCAATAACGGCAAAATACCCATCATCGGTCTGGCGAAATTATTTGGTTCGATCTTCAACATGGACCTTGAGAAGGATCTTTACCGGTATTTTTCGGAAATCAAGCAGCGAAAAATTGACCAGACCAAGTTTCTCGAACATTTAAAATCCTCGCTTCAGCAAAGAATTGACGAAAGCATCTGATTACGCGGCGAATACCGTTCCTGACTACTCGATATCTAACAATATAAAACACCCCACCTGACAACTACTTGATAACAAATTAATTTTGAAGCGTGCAAATTTGAAGTGATATCAAAAAGTACCATTCAAAATTAAACGTTATGGCATCAGAAATTTTGACCACCGACGATCTTCGCGAATTCAAAATTGAATTATTGGAAGAGCTAAAACAACTTTTACAGGAAAACCAGGGACTGCCCGAAAAGAAATGGCTTCGGTCGGGTGAAGTCCGGAAACTGCTGAATATCTCTCAGGGAACGCTTCAAAACATGCGGGTGAACGGAACCCTACCCTTCTCCAAGATGGGCGGACTATTGTATTACAAGTCGCAGGATATCGACAAGATTCTGGAATCAAACAAAAGCCAGTCCCTCATTCGATTTGGCAACCGATAATGAATTACCTCCGCCACTTAAACGGGTTTTTTGAGCGGCTGGCCGTGGACAAACGCTTGTCGTCCTATCACATCAGCCTGTATCTGGCGCTGTTCCGGCAATGGAATGCCTGCCGGTTCAGCGAGCGGTTTGTTATATCGCGTGCCGAGATGATGGACCTGGCCCGGATCGGTTCGGCCAATACCTATGCCCGGTGCATGAAAGAACTGGCTGACTGGGGCTACATCCGCTACAGAGCATCCTCCAACCTGCACCGCGGCTGTGCGGTGAGTTGCATCCGGCTTGATACGATGAACGACTTGTCTTTTGATACTGAATCTGATACCGGTACCATAAATGATACAACCGAAAGTGGCCGTGAACATCAATTTTCACCAGATGAGAATTCTTCCGGTATCAAATCTGAGACTGCACCTGATACAGCAACAAAGACTACTGGTGATACCGGTACTTCAGCCGATCTTAAAATTGATACCGCAGGCGATAACTCAAACGATACCAGTATTGAATCTAAGACGGCAAGGAATACCGGAAATGATACTTCAGAAAATACCGGTACTTCATGCGATATCAAAAGTGATACTCCTGGAAGTACAGCAACTGACACCGGTATCACTTCCAATCGCAAAACTGATACGGCAACTGATACGGGTAATCGTGAAAATGACCTTGCCGGTACTGAATCTGATACAGCAACTGATACACCTCTTATAAAGA
>NZ_LGIA01000210.1 GCF_001270965.1 Sunxiuqinia dokdonensis
TTTTATTTGGAAGAACAACCCAGCAAAACCATTGCCGACGAGACCGGCTGGAGCGAAGCCAATGTGCGTGTAATTTTGCACCGGGGCCGCAAAAATATGCTGGCGGCTGTGAATCAACTGATGCTAAAAGAGCTAAAAACGATCTGAAATGGATAAGAAAAATCAAGAAGAAAGACTGATCAAAAACTTGATGAAGCATTCACTGACCAAAATGCCGTTTGAGGATTTTGAAGCGCGCATGATGGACAGAATCCACCAGGAAAAGCGTCAGCAGGAATCGGTAACCAACAACATCCGATTTGCCTGGATGTTCTTTTTTGTCGGGCTTTTTCTGGGCTTAGGCATCACCAACATGACGGCCAACCTGAGCGTCCAGCTTTATGGCATTTCCCTGAAGCAAGTCACCTTAATCATACAAATTGGCATTGCGCTGGTGTTGCTCTTTCAGTTTGAAAAACTACTCGACCTGTCCTTTCGCAAAAAAAAAACCTGAACCAAACCGTTTAAGTCACTTTAAAGGTTTGATTCAGGTTCAGTCAGCATCAATTTCTTCCTGCTAAAACACAGTCACCGGGGGCAGTTCTTCCTGCTTTTCAAAACGAATGGTGGCCACCAAAACTTCGTCATCGCCCCATTGCTGTGGCGGACAAGTCAGCTGCAATCCTTTTCCCCTCACCCGGGCATGGCGGATTTTATCCAGCCCTTCCTCATTCGGAAACAACGAGCCTTCCACATGATGAACGATGTAATCTTTCTCGCGGTTGTACTCATAACTCCCAAAATACGAAATTCCTTTCAGCTCCTTTTCGTCCTGATTTCGGGGCATATACTGAACCGAAAAATGGCCTGATGCCGAATAATGAATGTATCCAATGGCGTCTTCGCCAAATGGATAGACGATTTCGCCGTTTTCTTTTTCTGCCTCAAACGACAGGAGCTTATAAGTGCCTTCAATGATACTCTTCATAGTTTAAATTTTTGAATACGAATATTACACTTTTAACCGCAAAATCCACCTCAAAAAAACATGTTTAAAAGACAGGTTATTGGTGATTGGTGATTGGAATTTGGTCCGCCAGCTGGCGGATTATCCCAAGGCAACATCCAGGGTCATCATCACCGCAAACCCAAGCATGGCTCCAATGGTGGCAATGTCGGTATTCTTTTGCAACTGCGATTCGGGAATCAGTTCCTCCACCACAACATAGATCATGGCACCCGCGGCAAACGAAAGTGCATAAGGCAGAATCGGCTGCATCATCATCACCGCAGCAGCGCCAATTACCCCAGCAATCGGCTCTACAATTCCGGATGCTTGTCCATACAAAAAGCTCTTTCGCCGACTAAAACCTTCGCGACGCAGGGGAACTGAAACAGCGGCTCCTTCCGGAAAATTCTGAATACCAATACCAATGGCCAAAGCCACAGCCCCGGCCAAAGTTGCTGCCGGAACGCCGTCAATTGGGGCACTGGCAGCCACCGCGCCAAAGGCCACACCCACTGCGAGCCCTTCGGGAATGTTGTGCAAGGTAATGGCCATCACCAGCAACACACTGCGCCGCCAGGTGGTTGGAACCCCCTCCGCTTCGCTGGTCGGAAACCCAAGGTGAAGGTGAGGCAACAACTGGTCGGCCAGCCACAAGAAGGCGCCGCCTCCCAAAAAACCGATGACAGCGGGAATCCAGGGATGATCGCTGGTTTGCCGGGCCATTTCGATCGCGGGGTTCAGTAGCGACCAAAAGCTGGCGGCAATCATGACCCCGGCTGCAAAACCAAGCATGCCATCCAGCACCTTTCGGTTGATGCGCTTAAAAAAGAAAACCATGGAAGCCCCGAGCGCTGTCACGCCCCAGGTAAATAAGGTTGCCAATAGTGCCTGGATAACAGGCCCTTGATCAATAAACCAAGAAATCATAATCGAATTCTGTTTTCGTTTGAAGTTTCGTTTTTTGTCCCGTTGAAAATACAAAAAATAACCGATCGCACAGGCGAGTTGTTCAACGGTTTTGCTTCATCCTGCGACTTTCGCTTCAAATGGCTCAAATCGTAACAAACAAGTCCATGGAAATCGATCGTAAATCAGTTCCCTAAAGTTCCAGCAATGCTTTTATCTTATCATCATAATTGCGGCCACTCACCAACTTTGTCTTTTCGACATCATCCAAACGAACGACATACCGGCACCCCGAATGCTTGTCTATTTCATGAATCAAAGACGAGTTGACCATTAGACTGCGGTGTATGCGTATGAAGTTTTCAGGTAGTTTGTCTTCCAGAAATTTCAAGCTGTGATCAATAAGATACCTTTTACCATCTTTCATCACAATCGAAACATACTTATCCTCAGAAATAAAATAGCTAACATCGGTTATCCGTATGAGCAACATCCGGTCACCAATTTTCACAGGAATACTGGTCACCGATTTTCGCTTTTCAGGCGAAGAGTAGCTCGACAAAAGTCTCAACACCTGTTCTTTATTCCAGTCCTCCTTCAAATACCGGAGCTTTTCAATGGATCTTTTAACCCGCTCTTCTTTTACCGGTTTCACAAGATAATCGATGGCTGCCGTATCGAAGGCCTCCAAGGCATAATCGTCATAAGCTGTACAGAAGATCACGGCGGGAAAATGGCTCATTTTCTGAAGCACTTCAAAACCGTTCAGTCCCGGCATTTGAATATCCAGAAAAATCAGGTCTGGCTTCAATTGGTCAATCAAGCTCACGGCCTCCAAACCATTGGTGGCCTCACCGACAATTTCAACTTCAGGAATATCACCTAATATTTGTTGCATTCGCTGCCTGGCAGGGCCTTCATCGTCAATAATAATCGTTCGGTAGTGATTGCTTAACATGCTGTTTTTTGTTACGAAAAAGGTAAAACAATAAGAATGTATTTCTCAGGCTCATTTTCCCACTTCAACCAAGCCTTGTTTTGGTAGATCAAATTTAGCTTCTCCTGAATACTTTGCAAACCATAGCCAGCGATAGGCTCACTAGGAAAACCAGGGCCGTTATCAAAAACCATGATCTTCAGTTGCTTGTTGTGCCGCTCAACCACAACTCGAATTTGCCCGTTGCTGGTCAGTTTTGAAAGGCCATGTTTCACCGCATTCTCAACAAGCGGTTGAATCAAAAACTGTGGAATCAGGACCTCTTCAAGTTCCCTTGAAATCTGTATTTCATAGTTGAGTCGATCTCCGAAGCGCACTTTCTCAATGGTCAGGTAGGTTTCAATCGATTCAATTTCCTCCTTTAAGCTCACCGTCTGCTTTTGCTCCTTATTGAGCGAATACTTAAAGAAATCGGACAAAGCCAGAGCCATTTGCTCGGTCTTTCGGCCATCGATCCTGGCCAGACTAGCTATCGAATTCAACGAATTGTACAAGAAGTGAGGATTGATTTTAGACTGCAACGACTGCAGCTCAGCTTGTTTATGTAACTCGCTTAATTGCGCCAGTTGCACATCTTTCTCACACAACAGATTGCGCGACTGCATGCTCATGTATATGTAAAACGTCCGGGCTACAGCAATAAGCGAACAAAACAAAACGGTTGTGACTGTAACACCAAAAATAACCTCCTTACCACCATTTGACGGCATAATCACGGTTAAACCCATTGGCAGTAACGCAGGAATAAACGTCGTGGTCAAAAAGGGAATTAGCGTATTCAGCAATAAATTGTCTTTCCGGTTTTGAAGAATGCCAAATTCGACCAGGTAGATAAGAATAATGCTGATGACACCCAAAGCAGCTTGGCCTAACGTATTGGCAAGAACAATGAAATATTCAAATTTGACATTCAAAAAATACACATTGATCGACGTTGAAACAGCGACTTGTATCAAATAAGCGAGAAAAACCAACATGCTCTGCCCGAGAAACTTACCAAAATCATAATGATGATTTTTGATCACTCCGGCCTGCACAATCAGAATCAAATAAATAATCGCAATCAACATCCCAATTAATTGAGCACCGGAACTCACATAAAACCGGTTTCTCGGTGTGACGCTCTTGAATGAAACCGGAGGTTCTGCCTTTACGCCTCGCGAGCGATCGTCAAAAACTTTGGAATATAAAGCCTTTATTATTTTTCTATCAATAGCGTGAAAGGTGATATCCTCCGGTTTTTTTTCGTCAAAAACTGCTCCAGCTATTCGATTGCGCGGATAGCTGGAATATCCATCGTTTTTAGAACAATCAACTATTGCGCGTACCAAATAATAATAAAGAATCTTTTTTCTTTCCGGAAGCGATGTATTATTGGGAATATTTAGGATAACACGACTTTCTACAATTTCTCTCGAATTATTACGAGCTTCAATCTGGTTTTCTTTTTCTTTGTTTGTTGGGCTGTTAATTTCAAGAACCAGATTGGCTGTCCCGACTTCTATCACGTAAACATCCCACGCATCAATGAGGGAGTCGAGCATGCTGGCCTATTCCTTAACAATATTTTGGTCGTCAGGAGTTGGATTGCCATCTAAACGAATCAAAATGTTTGAATAATAGCGAATCGGAACAGAATCGATTAGGAATTTGGTGTTGATTTGGTCCCAAACGTCAGGCTCAAACTTAAGGCTCAAGTCAGATCCCGCCCGGGTTAGAAACCCAAAGAGAAAAACGAGTAAGCTTAACAAAACGTATTTTTTCATGGATACTAGTTTAAAGGTTTAGGCAAAGAACCTTTAAAAAAGATGAATTTAAAAGAATATTCTGACAAGCTGCAAAATCAGCCGGATAAAATGCAAAAAAGCCCCACCTTCGCAGATGGAGCTTCTTGATATTTTCGGTTCCCCTGCTTCAAAATTCGCCGGGGAATAGTCAATCAATTAGTAAATCGCCTTCATGGCAGCCATGGCTGCACGCAGCTCTTCGCCGATGATTTCCACATCGTGGTAGCGAATCTGTGCATTCACTTCAATCAGCCGCTTGTTGTCGACATGGTTATCGAAACCTTCACCATAAGTTTCGCCAATCACGTCGAGTTCAATTTTCTTCATGAAATCACCCAGCAACGGCTTGCAGGCATGATCGAACAAGTAGCAACCATATTCGGCGGTATCGGAAATTACCCGGTTCATCTCGAACAGTTTTTTACGCGCAATGGTATTGGCAATCAGCGGGGTTTCGTGCAACGACTCATAATATGCCGACTCTTCTTTGATTCCGGCTTCGGTCATGGTTTCAAAAGCCAGCTCAACACCCGATTTCACAAAAGCCACCAGCAATACGCCATTGTCAAAGTATTCCTGCTCGCTGATTTCTTCGTCGGTTGCCGGTGTTTTTTCGAAAGCCGTTTCACCCGTTGCCGCGCGCCAGGTCAGCAGGTTTTTGTCGTCATTGGCCCAGTCTTCCATCATGGTTTTGGAGAATTCGCCCGACATGATGTCGTCCATGTGCTTTTGAAACAGCGGACGCATAATGTCTTTCAATTCTTCAGCCAATTCGAAGGCTTTAATTTTGGCCGGATTCGACAAGCGATCCATCATATTCGTGATTCCACCGTGTTTCAAGGCTTCGGTAATCACTTCCCATCCATATTGAATCAATTTCGAAGCATAACCCGGCTCAATGCCTTTTTCAATCATTTTATTGAACGACAAAATCGAACCGGTTTGCAACAAGCCACACAAGATGGTTTGCTCACCCATCAAATCCGATTTCACTTCGGCCACAAACGACGAACGCAAAACGCCAGCTTTGTGCCCACCCGTAGCTACGGCGTAGGCTTTGGCAATTTCAAATCCATCGCCATTCGGATCATTTTCCGGGTGAACAGCGATCAGGGTTGGCACCCCAAAACCACGCTTGTATTCTTCGCGCACTTCAGAGCCCGGTGATTTTGGCGCCACCATAATCACGGTAATGTCTTTCCGGATTTGCATGCCTTCTTCCACAATGTTGAACCCGTGCGAATAGGAAAGCGTGGCCCCTTTTTTCATCAGGGGCATCACGGCTTCAATCACACTGGAGTGCTGCTTGTCAGGTGTCAGGTTGATCACCAAGTCGGCCGTTGGCAACATTTCTTCGTAAGTTCCTACTTTGAAGTTGTTGTCTGCCGCATTTTTATACGACTGGCGCTTTTCCTTGATGGCTGCTTCGCGCAGGGTGTACGATACATCCAATCCCGAGTCGCGCATGTTGAGCCCTTGATTTAGGCCCTGGGCCCCGCATCCAACGATCACCACCTTTTTGCCTTCCAGCTTTTTTACGCCGTCTGCAAATTCTGACTGATCCATAAACTCGCAGGTTCCCAATTGTTCCAATTGCAGACGCAACGGAAGTGTGTTAAAATAATTTGCCATTTGCTTTATACTTTTTTAGATAATTTTTCAATGTAAAATACAAGTCATCATACTGTAATTGGATGAATCCGGTTACGCTCCATCCGTATATTAGTCAATCTGGTTCAGCAAGTTGTCGCGTTCCATTAGGAACTCCGACAAACGCTCGATCGGGTCGCGGGTAATGGCCACACGCCCCGAGCGAATAAACTGCAGCACGCCAAACTGGTTTAAGGCCTCAAACAACTCCTGTGTTTCTTCCTTGTGTCCGGTTTTTTCGATCACGGTGTATTCGCGGGTAATTTCCAGAATACGGGCACCGGCTTTGCGAACCAGACGTTCAACCTGGTCGCTGTCGTACAAGGTATCGGTTTGAACCTTGTACAGTGCAATTTCCTGAAAAACCATCTCATCGTTGGTGTGGTAAAAGGCTTTGAGGACTTCGACCACTTTTTCCAGTTGCCCCACCACTTTTTTCACGCGGTCTTCTTCTTCTCTGACCACGATGGTGAATTTTGAAATCCCCTTGATGGCCGATTCAGAAACCGTTAAACTTTCAATGTTCATTTTACGCCTGGTAAAATTGATCGTAATCCGGTTGAGCAAACCGATGTGGTTTTCCGAATATATGGTAATGATAAATTCCTGTCTCATTGTGTCAATTTTTAAAGATTAAGCTTCAAGAATAATGTCTGAAACTGATGCTCCTGACGGAACCATGGGGAACACGTTGTCTTCCTTCTCGACAACAACCTCCAGCAAATATGGGCCGTCGTGATCAAGCATCCTTTGAATGCCGTCTTCCAATTCTTCGCGTTTAGTTACTTGGTGCCCTTCCATTCCGAAACCTTTTCCAATCATAATGAAGTCCGGGTTTTGCAGTTCGGTAAATGAATAGCGTTTTTCAAAGAACAGCTGTTGCCACTGACGCACCATTCCGAGGAAATTGTTATTCAGGAGAATGATTTTTACCGGCAGTTTGTTTTGTACGATGGTGCCCAGCTCCTGCAAGGTCATTTGGAAACCACCATCGCCCACAAAGCAGCAAACGGTACGGTCTTTAGCGCCCAGCTGCGCTCCCATGGCCGCCGGAATGGCGTAGCCCATGGTTCCGAGTCCGCCGGACGTGACGTTACTCTTGGATTGGGTAAACTTGAAGTAGCGCGAGGCGATCATTTGTTGTTGGCCCACATCGGTGACCAACACCGCATTGTGCTTGGTTTTTTCTGAAGTGATACGAACAGCCTCACCCATGGTCAGTCCAACTTTATCGGGGCGAATGTCTTTATCAATCACTTTCTCACGTTCAATTTGATCGCAGTCCCGGAACTCCTGAATCCACGCGTCGTGGTTGTTTTCCTTCACGTTGTCGATCAGCATGGCCAGCGATTTTTTGGCATTCCCCAGAACGGCCACATCGGTTTTGATAATCTTATCAATCTCTGCCGGATCCACTTCGAGATGAATAATCTTGGCATTTTTGGCGTATTCGCTCACCTTTCCGGTCACCCGGTCATCGAAGCGCATGCCGACGGCGATAATCAAATCGGCCTCGTTCGTTTTAATGTTGGGCCCGTAATTTCCGTGCATCCCCAACATGCCCACATTCAGCGGATGATCGGTTGGCATGGCCGATAAACCAAGCAAAGTCCAGGCTGCCGGAATCCCGGTTTTCTCCACAAAAGCTTTCAGCTCCGCTTCGGCTTGGGCAATGATGACGCCTTGGCCGAAAAGCAACAATGGTTTTTTCGCCTGATCAATCAGCCAGGCAGCAGCCTTCACCTTAAATGGATCAACCTGATGCTCGGGAATATAGGAACGGATTTTCTTACACTTTTTATAGCTGAAATCAATTTCCTGGAACTGGGCATCTTTGGCAATATCGAGCAGCACAGGCCCCGGACGACCCGATTGCGCAATGTAAAATGCTTTGGCAATGGCATCAGGAATTTCATCGGCGTTGGTAATCTGATAATTCCATTTGGTGATGGGCATCGAAATACCCACCACATCCGACTCTTGAAAAGCATCGGTACCGAGCAGCGGCGAAGCCACTTGTCCGGTAATGCAAACCAAGGGAATCGAGTCAATCATTGCATCGGCGATTCCGGTAATCAGGTTGGTGGCACCTGGCCCCGAGGTGGCAAAACACACGCCAGCCTTGCCAGTCACTTTGGCATAACCTTCGGCGGCATGCACGGCACCTTGCTCGTGGCGGGTCAAAATGTGAGACACTTGTTTGTCGTAATCGTAAAGGGCATCGTAAATGGGCATGATCGCCCCGCCCGGATATCCAAAAATGGTATCAACGCCTTCTTCCAACAAGGAAAGAATAACGGCTTTTGAACCTGTAATACGCTTTATTGCCATAATATATGAGTTTTTAATTTGTTGCTAATCAATTAATCGAATGGCGCCTTGATCTGCCGATGAAACCAGGCTGGCATAGGCTTTCAGCGCTTTGCTGACCACGCGGTTTCTGCCGGCAGGCCGATAGGCTGCTTTACCTTTTGCTTGTTCGGCCGCTTTTCTTTTGGCCATTTCTTCATCCGAAATCAGCAGGTTGATCTTGCGTTCGGGAATGCTGATTTCGATGAGGTCACCGTCTTCAATCAGCGCGATTTCGCCACCGGCTGCTGCTTCGGGAGATACGTGCCCAATCGAAAGGCCGGAAGTTCCTCCGGAAAATCGCCCATCGGTAATCAGGGCACAGGCCTTATCCAGTTTCATGGATTTGATATACGAGGTGGGATACAACATTTCCTGCATGCCCGGTCCGCCCTTCGGCCCTTCGTAGCGGATGACCACCACATCGCCGGCCTGCACAGAGTCGCCAAGAATTCCATTGACCGCATCATCCTGCGACTGGAATACCTTGGCAGTTCCTTTAAAAGTGTACACTGAAGGATCGACACCTGCTGTTTTAATGATGCATCCGTTGCGGGCAATGTTTCCAAACAAAACAGCCAATCCGCCATCTTTGCTGTAAGCATGCTCCAAATCACGGATGCAGCCTTTTTCACGATCGGTGTCCAATGCTTTATAATAACTTTCCTGTGAGCCCATCACATTGTTGCGGACTCCGGCCGGAGCCGATTTGTACTTGGTGATCACTTCTTCGGAAACCTCCGGATTCATGACATCATATTTCTGAATGGCCTCAGCCAGCGTCAGTCCGTCAACCCGCGAAACTGAAGTATCGAGCAAACCCGCCCGGTCCATTTCGGCCAAAATACCGAGAATTCCACCCGCCCGGTTTACATCTTCGATATGATACTCGGAATTGGGTGCCACCTTACACAAGTTGGGCGTGTTGCGCGAAAGCTTATCAATATCTTCCATCGTAAAATCAACCCCGGCTTCGTGTGCAATGGCCAAAATATGCAACACCGTGTTGGTGGAGCCGCCCATCGCGATATCGAGTTTCATCGAGTTTTCGAACACCGCTTTGGTCGCAATTCCTCGAGGGGTTACCTTTTCGTTTCCGTTTTGGTAATGGTCGTAAGTGATGTCGATAATGCGGTTGGCTGCTTCGGCAAACAGTTTGTTACGATTGGCATGGGTCGCCACAATGGTTCCGTTTCCGGGCAAAGCCAGCCCAAGGGCTTCGGCCAAACAGTTCATCGAGTTGGCTGTGAACATGCCCGAGCAGGATCCACAGGTTGGACAAGCTTCCTGTTCCACCCGCAAAATGGTTTCATCCGACACGGAATCGTCGGCGGCCATCACCATGGCATCAACCAAATCATAGGATTTCTCGTCGATTTTTCCGGCTTCCATTGGTCCGCCTGAAACAAAAATGGCCGGAATGTTTAAACGCATTGCGGCCATCATCATTCCCGGAGTAATTTTATCACAGTTTGAAATGCAGATCATCGCATCGGCTTTGTGCCCGTTGCACATGTACTCAACACTGTCGGCAATCACATCGCGCGAAGGCAACGAATACAACATCCCATCATGCCCCATGGCAATGCCATCATCAATGGCAATGGTATTAAACTCAGCGGCAAAACAGCCTCTTTCCTCAATCAGGGCCTTAATTTCCTGACCAATATGATGCAAGTGAACATGCCCCGGAACAAACTGGGTAAACGAATTAACAATGGCAATCATGGGCTTTCCAAATTGCTCTTCCTTCACCCCATTGGCTCTCCACAGACTTCGGGCTCCCGCCATCTTGCGTCCCTCGGTGGTCGTGGCTGATCTCAATCTTTTCTGCATTTTCAATCTGATTTTTTATTTTTAAAAAAGCCCTTCTCATAGAGAAAGGCTTTCGAATTTTATTTGTTCAACAATCCCCGGCCTTTCTTAGTGAAACACTAGAATGACGACTAGAAGGACCAAATGAATTGTTGTAAACTGTCTCATAAATCAAAGTGCTATAAATGAAAAAAGCCATTCCCCCTGATGAGAATGGCTATCGGTTAACCCAACGTACGACATCCTCACTTCGCCTGCGAAATGACCACGACTAGAAGAATAAGGACGTTGGATATGATAGCCTGTAATTTCATTTTTATTGTTATTAGTGGAGCAAATGTAGAAATTAATCCGCAAAGACAAAATTAATTCGTAAGTAAAAACTAGTTTTTTTCTGTGATTTAATATCTAAAGCCAATCTCTGCAAATAAAATAGAAGAAGAAATCAACTTACAACTTATAAAAACGACGAAAGAAAGGCTTTGAAAACCAAGCAATCAACGCCTCAACAATACTCTGCCTGCGATTCGTCCCATCTGACACAAGCAGAAAAGCGTTGCCGACTAAATTTTCTTTTCACCGGCGAATAGCGACAACACAATTCAAGACAAGCCGTTTTCTGAAACCCTTGATTTTAGTGGTCCCCGAGTAGGTATCACCCTCCCCGGCGGCTTTTCACCCCCCACAACGGAAAATCACCTACCCCTGCCTGAAATTTCATCGCTACAGCGGGAAATGCCCCTCCACGATAGGAAATTTCGGCTCCACAATGAAAAACGAGCAGCCCCTGAGCAGAATTTCAGCTCCACAGCGCGAAATGACCTCTCCCTGATCCTGTTTTTGTGTCGCAATTACCTCTGCAGATCCGTCAATCGGTCATTTTTCTAATTTAATCGGCAGTAGGAAGCCTCCCCTAAGCCATTTTTTGAATTTAACTGGCACCGGGAAGCGCCCCCGGGGCAAATTCTCGAAGTCAACCGGCTTGAGGAGGCATCCCCGGGACCATTTCTCTGCTTTCAGGGGCTGACTGATCTTTTCCCCAGGCCATTTCTCTGGTTCCATTACGCTTCGCAATCATTCTGCGGGATATCGCTCCCAAAAAATGCTCGTTGCATGAAAATTATTCCTAACCGATCGGCGGCATGATCCACTTTTCATCGGAATTTCTCTTCGGCCTGCCTGAACTTGGCGCGATTGCTCAAGCATCGATAAACAGACCATGCCTTGCGGTAACATTGCACACACAGCCTCACCGACCTGTTAAACTTTTCAACAAAATATGTGTTAGTTGAATCGTTATTTTGAAAAGACTTGGCCGATTGATGTTTTTAACTATTTTTGATCAGGTCTTAATCATACAAATATTAAAGAACTAAACAGCTAAACGAATTAGAAATAAACACCTAAATCTTATCAATAGCAGACACAAAAACGCAAATTCTCAACAATCAATCCCCATAAACCCGGAAAACTCAGCAATTAATCATTCAATAACCCATAATTCAGCGTGTATGAGAAAAATTTACCTTGTTTTAATGATTTGGATCTTTGGTACAAGTGGACTATTGGCCCAAGTATCCGATCAGGAAGCCCAGATTCTGCAGCTGTGTATTGATTTACCTGAAATACAGGAATTCTATCCACAGTTCGATGACGAATCCAAGGCAGCCGTCTATATCATGCAATATCCGATTGCAATATCGACCGACCTCCCGCTTCAAAAGTTCAACAAACAACCGGTTTACATGAGTCGGCATGAAATCTATGACAACAACGTTGATGCCTATTTCCTGTTCAAGCAAATTGATGTTGGAAGTCAATCCGCCTTTGTTGAATACACCATGTATTACGATTACAACAGCGATGATCAAAAGATCGTGAACATCAGCCTTGATTTTCAAAAATCAGATGCGGGCTGGGCGGTGCAAAATACCCAACTGGAACATAAATAGTAAACCTAAACACAATCTCGTATGAACAAACAGAATAAGATGCTCGCCTTTTTTAAAAGGCGAAGTGCCCTGCTGACTATTATTCTATTGTCAGCTATTTGGACAACACCTTCTTTGGCTCAATCTCCTTTATGTGACTCCTACCCAACTATGTTTTGTTGTGAATATATCTCAGAAGTTAGCATTAATGGTGCTTCCGCTGCCGGAGCTCCCGACGCTACCGGATTTGCCACCGGCCCAGGCTATATTGACCATACTTCGTCAAGCCTGACGACTTTGGTTGCCGGAAGTACCTACCCAGTTTCGGTGACCGTAAAAACAGGTAGCACCTACCAAGAATATGTCAAAATCTGGTTTGATTTTAACGGGAATGGTGACCTCACTGATATCGGAGAGTTAGTGTATGAAGCCGATCAGAATATTGATGGAACCTATACCTTTAATGGAACTATTACAGTTCCCAACGATGTGTTTAATGGTGATGTCTATATTCGAGTTGTGATGACCTTTGAAAATTCGCCAACACTTTGCGGAGAGTATGACTACGGGACCACCATTGATTTGAAAGCCACTATAACCGGAGGAGTTGACCCTCATGTTCTTCAGGTATCAGTTGCAAGTTCTGGAGGGCTTACTGGCACCGTAATCAGCTCACCGGGAGGTATTAGCACCGGAACAGAACAAGAAATGGCCAACTTTGCGGATGGTTCAACCGTGACCCTAACGGCAAATCCTTCCGGAGCAGCATCCTTCAACGGCTGGACTGGAGACGTGACAAGCACCAGTAACCCGCTTGAGGTGGTCATGAATGAGGCTAAAAACATCACTGCCAATTTTGGCCCGCCAAATGCTGCACCCAGCTTTAACAACGGTGCTACAGCCTCACTCACGGTTGACGAAGACGCAGCAACAACCTCAATCAACGATTTATTGGCCATTACCGATACCGATACGGGCAACCCGTTGACATGGTCTGTAGCGACAGCTCCCACCAACGGCAGCCTGAGCGGATTTAATGCTACGGCTACCAGCACAGGCTCGTCGGTTACCCCAAGTGGATTGAGCTACACCCCAGCCAACGGCTATAGCGGATCCGACTCGTTTCTCATCGAAATTAGCGATGGTACAGCAACGGCTCAAATCACGGTGAATGTGACGGTGAGAGCCAGCCAAAGCATTACTTTCGACGCGATTGGTACCAAAACCTATGGCGATGCTGACTTCACCCTCGGCGAGGCAACCACCGACGAAGGATTGACGGTGACCTACACCGCCGATGATCCCACCATCGTTTCGATTAGTGGGAATACCGCCAGCATTCTGAAAGCGGGAAGCACCACCATCACAGCAAGCCAGGATGGCGATGCCACCCATGCGCCAGCCACTTCGGTACAACAAACCCTGGATGTTTCAAAAAAAGAATTGACAGTGACAAGCGCCGTAGCAGCCGACAAGATTTACGATGGAAACACCGATGCGACCATCAGCGGAGCAACTTTAAGCGGACTTGTAGGCAGCGATGATGTCACTTTGGGCGATGCAGCAACTGGAACCTTTGCGCAAGCCACAGTAGGCACAGGCATTTCTGTTGGGACAGCCATGACCATCAGTGGAGCCGATGCCGGAAACTATACGCTGACACAGCCGGTGCTCACTGCCGATATTACGCCAAAAGCCTTAACGATTACTGCTGAAGACAAATCCAAGACCTACGACGGAGCAGTTTACAGTCCATTCACCGTGACTTATTCCGGCTTTATAACCAGCGAAGATGAAACGGCGCTGGATGGAACACTCTCCTTCAGCGGCACAGCCACTACCGCTACGAATGTGGGAACAGCATATGGCATCAGCCCCGGCGGATTGAGCGCTTCAAACTACGACATCACCTTTGTAGATGGAAAGCTGGACATTATGCCGAAAGAATTAACTGTAAGCGATGCTGTAGCAGCCGATAAGGTTTACGACGGTCAAGCCGATGCTGTCATCAGCAGTGCGATCCTTTCGGGGGTGGTCGGAACTGACGAGGTTTCGCTGGACAACCATACCTCAGGCGTATTTGCACAAGCCGGAGCGGGCACAAACATCGAAGTAAACACGTCAATGACCATCAGCGGAGCAGATGCCGGAAACTACAGTTTGACACAACCGGCACTGACTGCCAACATCACGAAAAAGGCTTTAACGATTACGGCCGACAACCAAACCAAGACTTATGATGGTGAGGTTTACAGCCCATTCACCGTAACTTATTCCGGCTTTGTAGCAGGTGAAGATGAAAACGATTTGGCAGGCGCCCTCAGCTTTACGGGTTCTGCAGCTACTGCGACTGATGTTGGCAAAGGCTATGTTATTACCCCCGAAGGCTTGAGCTCGTCGAACTACGACATCTCTCTTGTTGACGGCGAACTGGAAATCTACCCCAAAACCTTAACCGTAACGGCAGACGATCAGAGCAAGGAATATGACGGTGCTGTATTTAGTTCGTTCACGGTAAGCTATAGTGGATTTGCAACGGGTGAAGATGAAAACGATCTGGGTGGTGTTCCTACCTTCAGCGGAACAGCCATTTCGGCAACTGATATTGGCGAAGATTATACCATCATCCCGGGAGGACTGAGTTCCTGGAATTATTCGATCAACTACGTGAGTGGCATGCTGGACATCACAGCAAAAGAGCTGCAAGTTTTAAATGCAACGGCAGCCGACAAGGTCTACGACGGCCAGACCGATGCCCTCATCAGCGGTGCAATCCTGTCGGGGGTAGTCGAAGGCGAGGATGTTACTTTGAGTAACATGACCACAGGTACATTTGCACAGGAAGGTGCTGGCGAGAACATCACCGTAAGCACATCCATGATCATCAGCGGTGCAGATGCCGACAAATACACTTTGGTACAGCCAACACTAACCGCCAATATCACGAAGAAAGATCTAACGGTTACTGCTGAAGACAAATCCAAGATTTATGATGGTGCGGTTTATAGCCCATTCACCGTGACTTATTCTGGTTTTGTAACAGGCGAAGACGAGAATGATCTGGGAGGTGCGCTTGATTTCAGTGGCACAGCGACCACAGCAACCGATGCGGGGACAGCCTATGTGATTACCCCCGAAGGTTTGAGCTCGTCAAACTATGCCATCACTTTTATTGACGGCAAGTTGGATATTACGCCAATGGAACTGACTGTGACTGCCGATGCCGGACAAACAAAAGTCTATGGCGAAGCAGATCCGGTATTCACTTACGCGGTTGCACCTGCCTTGGAAACTGGCGACAGCTTCTCAGGCGAACTGAGCCGTGCAGCTGGTGAAGATGTTGGCTCGTATGCCATCGGGCAGGGAACACTGACTGCCGGAGCCAACTACGACCTCAGCTTTGTCAGCAGCGATTTCAGCATCACCCAAAAACCAATTACGGTGACTGCCGATGCCGGACAAACAAAAGTTTATGGTGAAGCAGACCCGGTATTCACCTACGCGGTTGCATCTGCTTTGATAACTGGCGACGACTTCTCAGGCGAACTGAGCCGCGCAGCCGGTGAAGATGTTGGTGATTATGCCATCGTGCAGGGAACACTGACTGCCGGAGCCAATTACGATCTCAGCTTTGTCAGCAGCGATTTCAGCATTACACAAAAAGCCATTACCGTGACTGCCGATGCCGGACAAACGAAAGTTTATGGTGAAGCAGACCCGACATTCACTTACGTGGTTGCACCTGCTTTGATAACTGGCGACAGCTTCGCGGGCGAACTGAGCCGCGTAGCCGGTGAAGATGTTGGCTTGTATGCGATCGGCCAGGGAACACTGACTGCCGGAGCCAATTACGACCTCAGCTTTGTCAGCAGCGATTTCAGCATTACACAAAAAGCCATTACCGTGACTGCCGATGCCGGACAAACTAAAGTTTATGGTGAAGCAGATCCCGTATTCACCTACGCGGTGGCACCTGCTTTGATAACTGGCGACGACTTCTCAGGCGAACTGAGCCGCGCAGCCGGTGAAGATGTTGGTGATTATGCCATCGGCCAGGGAACACTGACTGCCGGAGCCAACTACGACCTCAGCTTTGTCAGCAGCGATTTCAGTATCACTCAAAAGCCAATTACGGTGACTGCCGATGCCGGACAAACAAAAGTTTATGGCGAAGCAGATCCGGTATTCACTTACGCGGTTGCACCTGCCTTGGAAACTGGCGACAGCTTCTCAGGCGAACTGAGCCGTGCAGCTGGTGAAGATGTTGGCTTTTATGCGATCGGCCAGGGAACACTGACTGCCAGTTCGAATTACGATCTCAGCTTTGTCAGCAACGATTTCAGCATCACCCAAAAGCCAATTACGGTGACTGCCGATGCCGGACAAACAAAAGTGTACGGCGAAACAGATCCGGTATACACTTACACGGTGGCACCTGCCTTGGAGAGCGGGGATGTCCTGAACGGAGCGCTGTCAAGAGAAGCCGGAGAAGATGCAGGTTCATACTTGATCACTCTGGGCAGCTTGACCGCAGGTTCAAACTACGAATTAATCTTAGCCAGCGAATCGTTCATCATCACACAAGCCTCGCAGAGCATCAGCTTTAGCCCGATTCCATCGAAGCACCTGGAAACCGATGCAGATTTTACGTTGGATGCGACCGCGAGCTCAGGTCTTCCGGTAAGCTACACCTACACGTACAGTGCGACGGAAGCTCCCGCCACCGTTTCCGAAGATGGATTTGTCAGCTTGATGAGCTCGGGCGAAGTTGAAATTACCGCTTCACAAGCCGGGAACAACAACTACCTCCCTGCAGAACCCGTAAGCCAGTGGCTGACAATTACCAGTTCGGATGCCAGTATTCACAGTTTCACGATTAAAGGAGAGGACTTCGTCCAACCTGATCTGGAATTCTACTACCGGATGGATTGCGACGAACAGGAGACATCAGTAAGCATTAACTACAGTACCGATGCCAATGCCTCCTCAAGCGAAACAAACCCATTGGTCATTGAAACACCAGGCCCCGGGATTTACCGCAAAAGCGTGACGATCACTTCGCAAGATGAAAGCCAGCAACAGACCTACCATATCACCGTTGAAAAGGGCTTCCGTTTTGATGAAATCATCGAACAGAAGTACAACAACGTTTTATTGGTGAACAACAACCCCGATACCAATGGAGGCTACCGTTTTACAAGCTTCAAATGGTATAAAAACGGCCAGTTGATCAGCACCGGGCAATACTACTCGGCAGGTGATGATGCTTCAGACCGACTGGATCCGAACGCATCTTATTCGGTAGAGCTAACGACCACGGACAATCAGGTGCTTCGTACTTGTGAATTCAACATTGAGCTGAACAGTGCCTTTGCCTTGACAGCGAGTCCCAATCCGGTAAGAGCGGGAAGTACGATTGAAGTGGTAACAAACTACAGCAACAACATGCTGGTCGATCGCACGGTGCAGATTACAAGTCTGTACGGAGCTCCGATCTTGCGAGAGGTATCGGCCAGCAACGAAACCACGATTACACTCCCCAACAGCATGGCTCCGGGAACCTATGTCGTGACAACAGTTGCTTCGGGCGTTGTTCTCAACACAAAAATCATAGTTCAGTAATTCTTCTGGTAGCATTTTAAAAAATAGAATCATATGAATCGTTTTAAATTCAACCCATACCAACAAGTTCTGATTGCCATTTTCCTGCTCCTATCGGCAGGATCGGCAACAGCTCAATATTACCAGCTTCCGAAGGGTGAACTTTCGGTTTACTTAAAGGGAGTCAATTCTAAATTGCATATCGATATGCGGGAAACCGCTGACAGCGATACGCGATTCGGGGCAGGTGCCGGAATCCAGTACAGCTATTATCTTTCGCGAAACTGGAGTGTTTCGGGTGCGCTCGAATACCAATCTTATCGTTCTGAAACCCTCATTGACAACTTCGCCGACAGCTACAGCGTGAGCGATGCCGAAGGGGATAACATGATCTTCCGAACTTCGGCCGATGTTTACCACGAAAGGCAGTCCGTCGGCATGCTGAACATTCCGCTGCGCATTCAGTGGGAAACCACAGGCTATTAGACCAGGCTGTTTGCTGCAAGTGGGATCCAGCTGGGCCTCCCGCTTGCGGCCAGCTACAAGGCCACCGCTTTTGGCCTGGAAACTTCCGGTTACTTCCCGCAATGGGATGCTCATCTGACGAGCCCGCGTTTTATGGGTTTTGGAAGTTGGAATACCAAGCACAGCGGTAAGGAAAAGCTGAAACTAAAAAACAGCTATTCGGTTTTGTTCGAACTGGGTGTAAAACAGCAATTAAAGGCGTTCCGTCACCTGTACGTGAGTGCCTATGTCGAACTGGGACTGAACGATCTGGCAAAGGCGAGCGACCCGCAAGCACTCATGGGCTACAATACCGACAGCCCGGTTGATTTCCACCACGGCTCGGTCATTTACAGTTCGCCGGAAGCCGCCGGAAGCAACTATGCCGGTAAGGTAAGCGCTCAAAGTTTCGGTTTTAAGATGCGTTACGCTTTTAGCTGGTAGCCATTCATAGTTGCAACCAAGAGTTCAAGAAAAAAGCACTTCAGTTCCCTGAGGTGCTTTTTTCTTGAACTCCTTGTCAAACTTTTTTCTCATCTGCTTCCTAATTGTAAGTCAGTGAAAATAGTCCTTAACTTACCGTACTGCCAAATGTAGCACTTCCACCAGGAGCCTCATGATATAGAATATCAGTGAATAATTGAACTGTGACTCCAAATTATTTGATGCTGACCGTAAATTATCGGACTGTAACTCTAAATTATTTGATGCTGACGGTAAATTATCGACCTGTGACTTCAAATTATTTGATGCTGACGGTAAATTATCGGACTGTGACTCCAAATTATTTGATGCTGACGGTAAATCATCGGACTGTGACTCCAAATTATTTGATGCTGACGGTAAATCATCGGACTGTGACTTCAAAACATTTGATGCTGTCGGTAAATAATCGCCCTGAGATGCTGAATAATTCGATGGCAACAGTCAATTCTCCACCACTTCGAGATACTCATTTAAAAAGCGCTGATCGTTTTCATCCGAATCGCCATATTTTTCGCGCAGTTCAACCAAGCGGCCGTGCATCATTTCCTGCACTTCCGCATAGTCCGGGTCACCGTAAACATTGGTCATTTCATGCGGGTCTTTTTCCAGGTCGTAGAGCTCCCATTCGTCAATGTCGTAGTAAAAATGCATCAGTTTGTAGCGATCGGTAGCCACACCATAATGCCGTTTCACCATGTGTATCGAAGGATACTCGTAGTAAGTGTAGTACACCGCATCGCGCCATTCGCCGCTTTGTCCATTGAGCAGCTTGCGAAACGACTCGCCCTGCATGGCTTCAGGAATTTCAATGCCGGCATAATCGAGGAAAGTTGGCGCAAAATCGAGGTTTTGAACCAGCTGATCAAAGCTTGATCCGGCACCAATCTCTTTCGGATACCGAATGAGCAGCGGTGTGCGGAACGACTCCTCATACATAAATCGCTTATCGAACCAGCCGTGTTCCCCTAAATAAAAACCCTGATCGGAAGTATACACCACGATCGTGTTTTCATCCAAGCCGTTTTCCTCCAAAAAATCCAGCAATTCACCAACCCCGTCGTCAACCGAAGCGATGCAGCCCAGGTAATCCTGCATGTAACGCTGGTAGCGCCACTGCATAAGCTCTTTCTCATTCATATTGGCATAATCGCGCTGAAACTCGTCATTGATCGGACCATAAACCGAATCCCAGGCAGCCCGCTGGTCAAAGTCCATGCGCCCAACTTCGCGGTGAAAAGCACCTTTATCCCAACCGGCAGTTTCCTCAATACCCAGCCGGTCCATCACATCGGGATAAACCTTGGAATCGCCGGCCCAGTTCATGTGCTCCAAAATATTCATTTCCGACTCTTTGGCGGCCGTCCCCCTACCCTCGTAATCATCAAAAAGGGTTTCCGGCTCCCGAAAAGTCATGTTGGTGTAGGTTTTATAATGCCGGTTGGCAGGCAGCCATTCCCGATGCGGCGCTTTCTGATGATAAAGGACGCAAAACGGTTTCTCCAAATCCCGGTTCTTCAGCCAGTCGAGCGTCATCTCTGTGGTCAGGTCCGTCACATAGCCCGAAAGTCGTTTCCGCTCACCGTTAATGATGAAATCTGGATTGTAGTAGGCACCCTGCCCGGGCAGCACTGCTGAGTAGTCGAATCCGGTGGGCAATCCGTCGAGGTGAATTTTGCCAATCATTGCGGTTTGATAGCCATTCGCCTGAAGCAGCTTCGGAAAGTTATCCTGCTCCCAGTCGAACGGCTGGATATTGTCCACCTTTCCATTCACAAAGCTGTGCTTGCCCGTAAGAAGAACAGCCCGGCTGGGGGCGCAGATGGAATTGGTTACCGTGGCCCGGGTGAAAATAGCGCCTTCTTTGGCCAGCCGGTCAATGTTTGGCGTTTGGTTTAAGCCATGTCCGTAGGCGCTTATGGCCTGGTAGGCATGATCGTCACTCATGATGAAGACGATATTCGGACGCTTGGGTTCTTGTTCTTTGGGAGCACAGCCAACAATTCCGGCGGTTGCTGTCAGCAGGGCCAGTGAGTTTGTAAGGATTGGTTTCATACGCATGATTTATTTCGGTTGCTCAAAAATAGCAAACCGACAGATCATTTGAAACCCCATTCTGAAAAGACTTTTGACAATTGAATCATCCTCCGGAAGTGGACAAAACGAATTCCCGACAGGCTCTTCTCCGCTTTAAACGAAAAAGATGGCAACCCCCAATACGGTGATTACAGCCCCCACCACTTCTTTCCAGTTCACTTTTTCTTTGAAGATGATAATGGCGGGCGGAATAATCAGTACCGGAACAATTGACATGATGGTTGCTGCGATGCCCGCTTTCGTATTTTGAACGGCAATCAGCGAAAAGGAAACGCCGAGAAAAGGACCAAAGAACGAACCCAAACTAATACGTTTCATGGCCGAAATATTTTTCAAGGCCGCCCAAACGCGGTGATACCGCTTCATAAAAACCAGCAAAATCGCAAAACCGACAATTCCGGTCATCACCCGGATTTGCGAAGCGGCAAAAGCATCATAGTCGCCCATTCCTTTTTTGCTCAAAACCAAGCCGGTAGCCTGCCCCAGCGCGCCACCAAGGGCCAACAAAATACCGGGAACCGAGTAGGCCGAAGTCAGTCGTTTGCGAATTTTCTCTCCGCCATTGAGTGCACTGTTTTCGCGTTTCAAAATGACCATGCTGATTCCCAATAGCGTAATGATCATACCGACCCAGTTCATCGGCGACAACACTTCGCCCAATATAAAATAGGAAATGAAAGCCGTAAAAGGTGGCGTCATGGCCATAATCAGCATCGAAATGCGCGCGCCAACCACCACAAAAGCCTGAAACAAAAGCAAATCGCCAATAACAAAACCCACCAATCCCGACAAGGCCAGCCAGCCCCATTGATAAGTCGTAGCATCAAACGGAAACCACATGCCCCGTGAGATTTGGGTGTAAATGGAATAAATAAAAAACGCAATGACCAAACGAATCAAATTAACGGCCAGCGAGCCGACTTTTTTTCCGGCCGACTCAAAAGCCATGCTGGTTACGGTCCAGAAAAGAGCCGTCAGCAAAGCTGCAATTTCACCCCAATATGCCATCATAACTGTACCGCTTCAAGTGTAAACTGAAATTGCAGATCGAAGTGCAAAATCAGCAAAAATCGGGTCAAGACGTTCATTTAAAATTCTGATTAATTTGCGCCAAAAATAGTCAAATAATCACAGGCAAAAACAGACAAATACACAGGCCGGATTCATATTTTTTGACCGGGCAGCCAAATCACACGCGCTGCAACCGGACGACAAAGAAGTCAAACTTGGCGAATCGGCCGCTCGAAGAACTTTTCAGAAATGACTCAGAATCGTTTATCTTCGAAACCAAAAAGCAAATGAAACTACTGGTTGTGAACAGTGCCGAACCCGACGTGGCTGAATTCGCCGAAAATATCGCAAAAATTGTCCAAAGTGCCGGAGCAAACCACCAACTCATCAACTACCGGGATGGCCTGAAGCAGGATTTTTCGACCTTCGATGGTATTCTGATCTCCGGCTCTCCTCAGGGAGATGACATTGCAGAGCACCACCAACCCTTTTTTCGGTGGATCAAAACCACTCCGAAACCAATTTTGGGAATCTGTGCCGGCCACCATATCACCGGGGTGATGTACGGGGCCAAGTACCTGCGCAGCGTGGAACCCGAATCAGGCGATTGTGAAGTTGAGATTGTTCTGGATGACCCCATATTCGCCGGAATTGGCAGAACCTTTGTTGCCCGCCAAATGCACAACGACTCCGTCACACTGCCCGAAAACTTTGTGCATCTGGCCAAATCGGCGGTCTGTTTCAACCAAGCGATGAAACATCAAGACAGAGCCCTGTACTCCTTTCAATTTCATCCCGAATACCTTAATCCCAGTCTGATTCAGAATTTCATTCGCCTGTGCGCCCGAAAAACTGGGGAATAATCGGCAGCAGCGCCCAATCACGCGAGCATTTGGTATCAGAACGTTACTTTTTCCATTTTTTTTGAAGAAAAATGAAACGACTAACAAAAACATTGCTTTAATTCGCATCATCAAGTATGAAGAACAATCTTCATTTTTGTTACTCATGAATGAAAGGCCGCCTCACCAGCGGCCTTTCTGTATGTTAGCCCATAACAATTCATTGACGCTGGTTTGCCCCGAACCCAAACAAACAGGCAGACCAATACGGTTTCAACCCAAAAAAGTTGAGATAAAAACGGCCTGGAGCCCACCCCGGCTACAGCTGCAACTAACAGGATTAGGCAAATTTATTCTTCCTCGTACTTAATCACTTCAACGGGGCATCCTTCCGCCGCTTCGATGATGCCATCTTCGTTTGATGCCAAATCGGCACCTTCGATTACAACTGCTTCATCGGGCATTTCAAACACCTCTGGGCAAGCACTTTCACACAATCCACAGGAAGTACATCCTTCTTCGATCCAAACTCTTTTAATGGCCATATCTTTAGATTTTAGTTGAAATAAAACAGCTTTGCGAATCACTAATCAGTTACAAACCTAAGAATATTTGGCGAGAAAATGTTTACGAAAGAAGAATCACCGCATTCAACTCAAGCGAAAATTTTCACTAAAAAAGCCAGTGTCCTGGGACACCGGCTTTTCACTCATTTTTGGCAAAATGTACATTGCTTCAACAGCAATGCTTTATCGATACGAACTCCTCGTTTAACTTATTTCTCAAAAATGGTACTCTGCTCATGCACGCCGCTTACGGCACGTCCCGACGGGTCGGCATTGTTCTGGAACGATGCATCCCAGGCCAAAGCTTCGGCCGTGCTGCACGCAATAGACGGAACTGAAGGCACGCAAGAGGCCGCGGCGTCAGACGGAAAGTGCTCTTCAAAAATGGTTCGGTACAAATATTCTTCTTTCGAACGGGGCGTGTTGATTGGAAATCGGAATCCGGCATTGGCCATCATTTCGTCCGACACTTTGTCCTTGGCAATTTGTTTCAGGGTATCAATCCAGCCATAGCCCACACCATCGGAGAACTGCTCTTTCTGCCGCCACGCCACACTTTCGGGTAGCATGTCTTCAAAAGCCTTACGAACCACCCACTTTTCCATGCGCCCGTTACCAGCCATTTTTTCTTTCGGGTTCATACGCATAGCTACATCAATAAACTCTTTGTCGAGGAAAGGCACCCGCCCCTCAACGCCCCAGGCAGCCAGTGATTTGTTGGCACGCAAACAGTCGTACAAATTCAATTTGCTCAGTTTACGCAGGGTTTCCTTGTGAAATTCTTCGGGGTTTGGAGCTTTGTGGAAATAAAGGTAGCCTCCAAAAATTTCGTCGGCTCCCTCACCGGTCAGCACCATTTTAATGCCCATCGACTTGATCACCCGGGCAAGCATGTACATCGGAGTTGAAGCGCGAATGGTCGTCACATCGTAGGTCTCGATGTGGTAAATGACGTCGCGAATGGCATCCAATCCTTCCTGGATGGTGTAGTGAATTTCGTGGTGAATGGTTCCGATGTGATCGGCCACTTTGCGGGCAGCAGCCAGGTCGGGCGAACCTTCGAGCCCAATAACAAACGAGTGCAACTGCGGCCACCAAGCGTCTTTTTGATCGCCTTCTTCAATGCGCTTGCCCGAGAATTTTTTGGCCAGTGCCGAAGTTACCGACGAGTCGAGCCCGCCCGAAAGCAACACGCCATAGGGCACATCCGACATCAGCTGGCGATGTACAGCATCTTCCATGGCTTTTTTCAACTCCGGAATACTGGCCTCGTTATCTTTCACATTTTCATAGTCCATCCAGTCACGGGTCCACCAACGTTTAATTTCTCCGTCTTTGCTGTACAGGTAACTGCCCGGAGGAAACTCTTCGATTTTCGAACATACCCCTTCAAGTGTTTTCAATTCGGAACCCACATAAAAATTCCCAAACTTATCCCAGCCCATGTAAAGCGGAATGATTCCAATATGGTCGCGACCAATCATGTAGGTATCCTTTTCTTCGTCGTACAAGGCAAAGGCAAAAATCCCATTCAAATCATCCAGAAAATCGACCCCTTTTTCCTGATACAAAGCCAGGATTACTTCACAGTCGGACCCGGTTTGATACTCGTACCGATCTTTGGTTTGCTCACGGATGGCGCGATGGTTATAAATCTCCCCATTCACACCCAAAATCAGCTTTTTGTCTTTGCTATACAAAGGCTGACCACCGGACTCAGGGTCAACAATCGATAAACGTTCGTGGGCGATAATTGCTTTTTGCCCACAATAAATTCCTGACCAGTCTGGTCCACGATGTCTTACTTTTTTAGATTGCTCCAAGACCTGAGGTCTGAGCGTCTGCGCATCTGTTTTTAAGTCAAATACTCCTACAATTCCACACATATTGCCAATGAATTAAAAAATGAGTGTTCAATTCTATAATTTCAGACATCAAAAATAATCGTTTTGTTTCTACTTCAAAATATATTCTGACATTTTTCTATATTATTTTTGATTGTCTTGACAAATATTTCACGTACTCGTCAATATTTTTACTTTTTGAAATACACTATTTATTCACTGCCCCCTTCTTTTACACCCCTGTTTCTGAAAAAAAGCTAATAAAAATCCGTCCCCCTCCTTAAAATAAAAGGCCTTTGCCATATTAAACCCAAAACTCACCAAGTATCCCCATTCCAACTTCACACAAAAAAAATGAATAAAAAAAGCAGCCCATTGTTGAGCTGCTTCCTTAATATTTATAATCCGAATTTTCTCTTCTTACAGGAAAATCAATTGGGTTACGATATATACAGGTAAAAGAACGGTGAGCGAAAACTTCACGATATAACCAAAGAAACTCGGCATCTCTATTTTGTTTTCCTCTGCAATGGCTTTCACCATAAAGTTTGGTCCGTTACCAATGTAGGTCATGGCACCAAAGAACACGGCCCCCAAGCTGATCGCTTTTAGCAACACTTCAGGAATATGAGCAACCAAAGCGCTGGCTCCAAACTGGTCGACCATGCCCAGGGCCAGGTTATGAAACGACACAGCCGTCGGCGCATTGTCGAGGAACGCACTTAAAGTTCCGGTTGCATAATAAAAATGCGTAGGAGTTGATAGTCCAAACGAATGTGCGTTTTCTCTCAAGTACAGCAAGGCCGGAACCATGGTAATAAATATACCCAGGAAAAGGTAAGCCACTTCAATAATTGGCCCCCAGGTAAACTTATTTTCCTGGTAACGCATGTTGTTGTTGGTAAAAACCAGCGATAAAATTGCCATGAGCAAGATCACCCCTTCGCGAATAAAGCCCAGGTAATGGTTTTCATGAATGGCATGAATGTATTGCTGATTGAGAAAAGCAACGGCCAGCACCACACCAATCAGAAAAACAAAATTGAGATTTCCCTTTAAACGGATAGGTTCAATATGCGTGCGATCTTCCACAATAGCCTTCACCGACTCTTTTTTGTGGTAATAGCTGTCGAGCAGGAAGTAGATGACCAACAGCAGCGCATTGGCAAACAGCCAGGGACCTACAAGTCCAAAAAACCAGGAGAACGGCGCGCCTCGCAGGTACAGCAAAAACAGTGGTGGATCGCCCAGCGGAGTCAACATGCCACCTGCATTGGCCACAATGGCAATAAAAAACAGGATGGTGTGCACTTTAAACTTCCGCTCGGAGTTGGTTTTAATCACCGGACGAATAAGCAACATGGCTGCACCGGTTGTTCCCATAAACGACGCAAGCACGGCACCAATTGCCAAAAACAAGGTATTGACCGTTGGCTTGGCTTCAATATCACCTTTGAGGTGAATGCCACCGGTAATGACAAACAGCGCCCCCAGCAGAATAATGAAGGGGACGTAATCGAACAACATCTGGTGGATTAATTCATGATGAAGGCCCCGCACAACCAGCAAAATTGCCAGCGGAACACCCAAAATCAACGAAATTTTCAACTTATTTTTATTTTCCTCCCACCAGTGATGGAAAAACAAAGGACCTATTGCGATAAACAGCAACATAGCCACAAACGGCAAGGATAGCCACAAGGGCATACTTTCTACAGTTCCATGGTTCATAAGTCAGATTCTATTAATTTTTTATTTGAGGCCGAAAATAAAAAATATTCTCCAACTACATCCTATTATATATCAATTAGATCAGGACAGACTCATTTTGAAGGTTGTCATTTTACACAATCGTGACCCCAAAATCCCTGATTTTATGCCTGACAGGGACAAAAAAAGGGACAAAAGTCCCTTCCAATATCTTCAAATAAAATTAACACTACACGTTAAAACGGAAATGCATAATGTCACCGTCCTGCACCACGTAATCTTTTCCTTCGATGGCCATTTTGCCAGCTTCCTTGCAGGCTTGCTCCGACCCCAGAGCAACAAAATCGTTGTACTTTATCACTTCGGCACGGATAAAGCCTTTTTCGAAATCGGAATGAATAACCCCCGCAGCTTGTGGTGCCTTAAAACCCCGCTTATAGGTCCAAGCCCGAACCTCTTTCACACCTGCGGTAAAGTAGGTTTCCAGCTGCAGCAATCTGTAGGCTAATTTAATCAGCTTATTGACACCCGATTCCTTCAAACCCAAATCTTCCAAAAACAGCTGACGCTCTTCAAAGTCGTCCAACTCGGCAATGTCAGCTTCGGTTGCTGCAGCAATCATCAGCATTTCGGCATTTTCATCTTTGATGGCCTCTTTCAACGCTTCCACGTATGCATTGCCCTTCACAACAGCCGCTTCATCCACATTGCAAATGTAGAGAATGGGCTTATTGGTCAGCAGCTGCAGTTCGCGCCCAAGTTTGGCATCAGCTTCGTCCAACTCCAGCGTGCGCGCCGATTTTCCCTGAATCAGCACCTCCTTATACATTGACAGCACCTTAAACATGCGTTTGGCTTCGGGGTCGTTGCCTGTTTTTGCTTGCTTTTCAACCTTGGCAATCCGGCTCTCCACCGTTTCCAAATCTTTCAGCTGCAACTCAATATCAATGGTTTCCTTATCCCGAACCGGGTTTATTGTTGTATCAACGTGCGTGATGTTTTCATTTTCGAAACAACGCAGCACATGAATAATGGCATCAGTTTCCCGTATGTTTCCAAGAAATTTATTACCCAATCCTTCTCCTTTACTGGCTCCGCGAACCAGACCGGCAATATCAACAATTTCAACGGTTGTAGGCACCACTCGCTGAGGCTTTACCAACTCTTCCAACTTAATCAACCGGTCATCGGGTACCGTAATGACTCCAATATTGGGTTCGATGGTACAAAACGGAAAATTGGCCGACTGCGCTTTGGCATTCGACAAACAATTAAACAAGGTTGACTTTCCCACATTCGGAAGTCCAACAATTCCACACTTTAAAGCCATGTTGTTTTCTTCTTAAAAATTGAGCGGCAAAGTTAATCCTTTTTGACTATTTTTGGACATCCATTTATCTGGAGCGATCATGATTTAACAAAGCAGCACGGCGAGCCGAAACTGACGAATTCAGTTCCGGTTTCCTTTTGACGAATAAATGCTAAAGTTTTGTTAAAATCACACATCTGGTTAAACAATGGCTGCATAATGCACTCTATTGAGTTGAATCATCCGGTTAATCCATGAAAAGCGACCAGCAAATTTTAGCTGAACTGAAGAACGAAAGTACCAAACAAGCTGCTTTCCGCAGCTTGGTATCCCTGTACAAGGAGCGCCTGTACTGGCACGTTCGGAAAATAGTGCTTAGCCATGAGGATGCCGATGATGTTTTACAAAATACCTTTGTCAAGGTTTGGCGCAACATCGACGGGTTTCGCGAGGAATCTGGCTTGTTTACCTGGCTATACCGCATCGCAACCAACGAGTCTTTGACTTTCCTTAGCCAGAAAAAGAAACGGGCATTTGTCACTTCGGAGGAAACCAATGACTATATCATCGAAAACTTACAAACCGATCCCTACTTCGATGGCGACGATATTCAATACCGCCTGCAAAAAGCCATTGCCCGCTTGCCCGACAAGCAACGCCTGGTTTTTAACATGCGCTATTACGACGACATTAAATATCAGGATATGGAGAAAATACTGGAAACATCGGCTGGTGCTTTGAAAGCATCGTATCATCACGCCGTTAAAAAGATTGAGGAGTATTTGAAATCAGAAGAGTAGGCGGAAACGACCGGCATTAAACTTTTTTAAATTCATAGAGTCAAAGCGAATGATGAACGAAAAGAAAAACATAGGGAATGCATTGCAAAATCGACCTTCGAAACCTCCATTCAGGGTGCCGGATGGTTATTTTGACACGCTGGAAGATCGAATCGAGGCCAGAATCGCAGATAAAAGTTCACCGGTATCATCCAAGGGAAAACTGATCCGGATGATGAAGCCCATGCTCGCCATGGCCGCCAGTTTCGCGCTCATCTTCATGTTGGTTTATTATCCGTTAAGCGTATTTCTGCCCAATTACCTGGCAAAAAATACCGAGATACCGGCAGACACAACAACGGTGAACGAGAACGATTTGGTGATTTCATACCTGACTGGCTTGACACACTCGTATTACGATCTTTTTAGTGCCGAAGAGGAAACACCTGAAGTTGAAGTAAATGAACAAGATATGCTTGACTATTTAGCTTTCGAGATGAATGAAGCTGAAATCTATGCTGAATTAGCCAATTGACCGTCATAAAATCAATTTAAAAAATGAAAAGACTTATTTTATTTTTTCTAACAATAGCCACAGCATCCGGTTTTTTAATGGCGCAACCCAATAAAAAACACAGCGAAGACTGGATCCAGAAAATTAAAGCCGAGAAGGTTGCATTTCTGACGCAAAAACTTGAGCTCACGCCGGGCGAAGCACAGAAATTTTGGCCTGTTTACAATGAATTTGAAGAAAAACGCTTCGAAATTCATATGAAAAGACGAGAAATGGAATGGGAAACGATGGACAAGCTTGAAGGCCTGAACCAGGAACAGCTCAAAAAGATTACCGTGGACTTTATCGGCCTCTTTCAAAAAGAAGCTGATCTGATGAAAGACTATAACGAAAAGTTTTTCGAGGTGTTGCCGGCCAAAAAGGTGGTAATGCTTTACGACATGGAAAATGATTTTCGGTCGCACATGCTCAGAGAATACAAGGATAAGCAGAAAGACGACAAACGCTAAATGGATCATCAGATTTTTGGGAGATTCAAATTTCTCGTCGATCAGATAGAAAATACAAGAAAAAAAGAGGCTGTTTGAAAAGGACAGCCTCTTTTTTTTTAGACAAATTTTCCAAGTTCCAGAAAAGCGATCGTTTCATTAATTCCCTCATACATCAGGCAATCTTCGCGAACAAACGGAACATGTCTCCGATATTCCGCGAGGAAATCTTCCAGATAGGCCGATGTCTTCAGCGGTTTTCGAAACTGCATGGCCTGGGCACCATTGTACAACTCAATGGCCAAAACCTTCAGCACATTGTCGGTCACTTTCAATGCTTTTGTAGCGGCGTTGCCCCCCATGCTCACGTGGTCTTCCTGCTCGTTCGACGACGGAATGGAATCAACCGAAGCCGGAGTGCACAATTGCTTGTTCTGGCTCACAATGGAAGCCGCGGCATACTGCGGGATCATAAAGCCGGAGTTTAAACCCGGATCAGCCACCAGGAACTCAGGCAATCCTCTCTCCCCGGAAATCAGGCGGTAGGTTCGCCGCTCGGAAATGCTGGCCAACTCGGAAAGCGCGATGGCTAAAAAGTCGAGCGACAGCGCCAAAGGCTCGCCGTGAAAGTTTCCTCCGCTGATAATCAAATCATCATCGGGAAAGACTGTTGGGTTATCGGTCACTGAGTTGATTTCCGTTTCGATAACGCGTGATACATAGTCAACCGTGTCCTTCACGGCACCGTGAACCTGCGGAATGCAGCGAAACGAATATGGATCCTGCACATGCTCCTTTTTTCGGTTGATCAGCTCACTTCCTTCAAGCAGCTTGCGAAAATTCTCGGCCGTGTCAATCTGCCCGGCATGCGGACGAATTTGCTGCACTTGCGCCATAAAAGGTTCAATCAAACCATCGAAACTATCGAGCGAAATCGCGCCAATGACATCGGCATATTTCACTACTTTGAAGGCTTTCAGCAAAGTGTAAACACCGTGGGCACTCATAAACTGGGTGCCATTTAAAAGTGCGAGCCCTTCTTTGGCTTCCAATCGGACAGGCTCCCAGCTTTTTTCGGACAGCACGTCAGCGGCCATCACTTTTTGTCCGCGATAATTGACGGTTCCCAGCCCGAGCAGCGGTAAAAACAACATGGCCAGGGGTGCCAAATCGCCGCTGGCGCCGAGCGATCCCTGCTCAAAAACTTCGGGCAAAATATCTTCATTAAACAAATCCAGAATCCGCTGAACGGTTTTCAATTGCACGGCCGAATTGCCTTTGGCCAACGCGTGTGCTTTTAGCAACAGCATGAGCCGGACAACATCTTGCGGAATTTCGTCGCCAATGTTGCAGGCGTGCGAAACCACCAAGTTTTCCTGAAGTTTGCTCAGCTCGGCCTTCGACACTTTAATGTCGCACAAGGCGCCAAAACCGGTATTGATTCCGTAGATCGGATCTTCACTTTCGGCCAGTTTTTGATCGAGAAAAGCTTTTGATTTTTGAATTAACGCGACCGACTCATCAGAAAGAACCAGCTTTTTCTTTTCTTCCAGAATGTCTTCGATGATTTTGAAGCTGAGCGGTGCAGGACTGATCGTATGAATAGTAGACTCCATCTTTTTTTTCGTTTTTAATCGTTCAACAATTACACATCAAAAAAGAAAGCGTCCACTTCATGGGCAGCGGGTGTCGCAACCAAAGGCCTTTACAGGCCGGTCATCACGTCCAATTAGTTTTGTTCTTGCAGACCACATATCCGCAAGAACGTTAAATTCAGCTTATTCAGAAAGGATTTTTATCAGCTCTTCGGGCGTAACCGATTGTTGGTCCCCGGTTTTCATGTTCTTCAGGGTCACTTTCCCCTGAGCAATTTCTTCTTCGCCAACCATGACCACAGAAGCCACTTGCTTTCGATCAGCCCAGGTCATTTGCTTTTTCATTTTGGCAGGCTCCGGATAAATCTCGGCATTGACCTTGCTGGCACGCAGCTTAGCCAAAATCGGCAAGCAATAGGCTTCTTCCTTTTCACCAAAATTGACAAACAGCACTTTGGTTGAAGCAACGGCTTCTTCAGGAAACAGTTCCAATTGCGTCATCACATCATAAATACGATCGGCGCCAAACGAAATGCCCACACCCGACACGTCGGGCATACCAAAAATGCCGGTCAGGTCGTCGTAGCGGCCACCACCACAAATGCTGCCAATTTGCACATCTTTGGCTTTCACCTCGAAAATAGCGCCGGTGTAATAATTCAGCCCACGGGCCAGGGTTAAGTCCAGCTCCACCTCGGCGTTCAGCTCGAATCCTGACAGGTATGCAAACAACGTCCGCATCTCGTCCACCCCTTTTTTACCAACTGCTGAAGCTCCAATTACGGCCTCAATCTGATCGAGCTTTTCGGCATTCGAGCCACTCAACTTCAAAATGGGTTGCAACTTATCGACAGCTTCCTGCGATACCCCTTTTTCAAGCAGTTCGAGGTTTACTTTTTCCAAGCCAATTTTGTCGAGCTTGTCAATGGCCACTGTAATGTCGATGATGCGGTCGGATTCGCCAATGGTTTCAGCAATGCCCGCCAAAATCTTCCGGTTGTTGATTTTTACCACCGTGTTGATTCGCAGTTGGTTGAAAACATCGTTGATAATTTGAACCAACTCCAGTTCATTCAGCAGCGAATTACTTCCGACGATATCCACATCGCACTGGTAAAACTCGCGGTAGCGCCCTTTTTGCGGGCGGTCGGCGCGCCAAACCGGCTGAATTTGATATCGTTTGAACGGAAAGGAAATGTCGTTACGATGCTGCACCACAAAGCGGGCAAAAGGCACGGTCAGGTCGTAGCGCAAGCCCTTCTCCGAAATCTTGTTGGTCAACCGGATGCTATTGCGTTCCTGCAACTCCTGCTCGTCCACTTTCGAAATAAAATCGCCTGAATTCAGAATCTTAAACAGCAGCTTGTCGCCTTCCTCGCCATACTTTCCCATCAGGGTCGACAGGTTTTCCATCGCCGGGGTTTCAATGGGTTGAAAGCCGTAGCGCTGAAAAATTTCCTTCACCGTATCGAAAATATAGTTCCGGCGAGCCATCTCTACCGGTGAAAAGTCGCGTGTTCCTTTTGGAATCGAGGGTTTCTGAGCCATAGTCTGTTTTTTATTCGAACTGCAAAAGTAACTAAAAACAAGAAAAGCCGGAATGGATCCGGCTGTTTTCATTTTTTTTCAACATTTCTTAATTCAGAAACTTAATTGACCACGGATAGCGATAAAATTCGCCCTCGTTGGCTTTAATGGCTGCAATGATGGTAAAAACCAAGGCTGCAATACCAATCACGGCCAGAAGTAGCAGTCCGATACCAATGACGACCAGAATTCCGGAAATGAAAATCAGGATTGTTACCGTGATTTGGAAATTCAAAGATTCTTTGCCCTGGTCATCCACAAAGCCATATTCGTCTTTTTTCATCAGGTAAACAATTAAGGGGCCAACAATATTTCCGGCAACCGGAATAACCAGGCCGGCAAAAGCAGCCAGGTGGCAAAGCATGCCCCACATGCGTTCGTCGCGATCATCTATAATTCTATGCATAAGTTATTTTTTTGTGCAAGTTAGGGAAGTCATCACGAAAATCAAAGGTCGGTTTGGGAATATGGCGTATTCCTTGTTGCCGCAAAACTCGGCAAGGCTGTCGCAAAGCTATTTGATAGAAAATATAAAGTATTCCCTTCTGCTGCTTCAATATGCTCTATTGCGAACGGCGAATATCAATCGAGCGGAAGATTTTTCTCTATGCGAATCCGCGCATCGACGGCAAGAATCCGGTCGCCTTTGCCCAAGAGTGGATTGATGTCCATTTCCTTAATCTCGACAGCAAAGCGCAACATGCTCGACAAACGCACAATAATTTCCGCAAACTTACGCTGGTTGGCCCCTTCCTGTCCCCGGTAGCCTTTAATAATTTGGTACGATTTCAGGTTTTTGATCATGGACGATGCTTCGCAGATACCCAACGGAGCCAATCCGGAGGTCACATCTTTCAGCACTTCGACCATGGTTCCGCCCATGCCGCACAGGACGATATGCCCGAAGCGATTCTCGTATTTTGCCCCCACAAACAGTTCAATCCCGGAAGCCATTTCAGCCATCAGTACCGCCTCCGTTTCCGGGATGTTGATCAGCCGGTTAAACTCATGCAGCACCGTTTCCTGATCGTGCACATTGAGCACCACGCCCCGCACATCGCTTTTATGAACCGGCCCAATGACTTTCATCACCAGGGGCCAGCCCAGTTGTTCTGCTGCCTGCAAGGCTTCCTCCGGCGTTTTGACCACCAGCTCCTGTACCCGGGGAATGCCAGCCGCATCGAACAGGCGGTGAATAATTTCGGGCGGCTGGTAGCCGTCCGAGGCTTGATCCACAATGCGCCGGATTTCGGGAATATCCACGCCATCCAGAAAAATCTCGTCGGTGTGTGGCTTCGGCGTATTGGCCACCTTGGCCAAAGCCCGCCCGAGCAACACTTCGTCAGGAAAGTTCACATTCCCTTCGGACAGGAAATAAGCCACATCATCGCTGACGTTGATCACCGACGGCAGAATCGGATAAATCGGCTTTTTGCAGGTGTGCATCTTGCTGTTCAGCACTTCGTAGACATCGCCCACCGGGAAAAGCCCCGGACTTCCGTAGATGACCGCCATGCCATCCACTTCTTTAAAGTCGTTGTCGCAGGCGTCAATAATGGCGCCCAACTGCTCGGCATTGCCGGTGGCCAGAAAATCGATGGGATTTTCAACCGATGAACCGGGAAACAGCTGGTCTTTCAACTGCTCCTTTTGAGGCGAATCCTGAATCTGGGGAATCTTCAATCCACCTGCTTCGAGCGCATCGGTGAGCATTACCGCAGGGCCGCCAGCATGAGTAATGATGGCCATGCGTTTGCCCTTCATTTCCTTGCACATAAACACACAGCCAACCGTTGTCAGCTCCTCGCGTCCGTAGCAACGGACGATTCCGGCTTTTCGAAACAAGGCTTCAACTGCCGAATCGGAACTAGCCATGGCCCCAGTGTGCGATGAAGCCGCCCGGCTCCCGGCATCGCTGCTGCCGGCTTTGATAGCCGCAATTTTACAGCCTTTTCGAATGAGTGAAGAAGCATGCTTCAGTAATTTGTCCGGATTTTGAATGCTTTCAATATAAAGTAATTTGACCCGGGTGCTGGTTTTGGGGTCGAACACCTCGTCCATAAACTCCAACACATCTTCAACCCCAACCTGGGCCGAGTTGCCCACCGAAAAAACGCTGGCAAAATGCAGGCCTTTCGGAATGCCCGACTCCATGATAAACACAGCCGTGGCACCCGAACTGGAAATAAAATCGCAACCCATCTGGTCGAGCTTGGGAACCGGCGTGGTGAAAACACTGGCATGCGCCGGCGTAATAATGCCAATGCAGTTGGGTCCAATGAGTGAAGCCCCGTAGCGATTTACTGTTTCGACAATCTGTTGTTCCAGCTGCCGTCCTGCTTCGGATTCTTCGCTAAAACCTGCCGAAATAATGATGATGCCCTTCGCTTTTTTATCGCGGCACAGCTGCAAGGCCATTTCGGGGCAAAACCGGGCCGGAACAGCCAGCACCGCCGTTTCCACTTCCGGCAACTCGTCGATCGACGGGTAGGCTTTGATTCCCTGAACCACTTCGGTTTTAGGATTCACCACATACAAATCGCCTTCGAAATGATTATCCAGCAAGTTTTTAAGCAATTTGCCTCCGGGCTTGGAAACATCGTTTGACGCGCCTACTACGACAATACTTTCGGGCCAGATGAGTTCTCGTGTCAGCATAAATTCGGTTTATTTTCATCAAAAATACAAATTCCCTGCTCATGGCTGCTGATATTATTCAGGTGAATCATGATCTGTTAGGCAAAGGGCAGGAGAAGGAAAAGGAAAAGGAGAAGAAGAAAAAGAAGAAGAGATCAGAAATTGGAAAAATGGAATTCATTTTGGGTTTGACATTTTTTTATAGTTTTGGCAATGAAATGGAAAATCTTACCGAACAACGGATTATGGTTCTCTGCGACTTTTCGGAGTCGATGAACGACGCGATTGCTCACGGCGTACAAATGTCCAATATTTTCAGAAAGGAATTGTGCCTGTTTCATCCATTACAGAACAAAGGGAAAGCCGAAAAGCTGGCTGCTCAAAAAGCACTGTCCGAGATCATCCACTTGCTGAAAAAAGATCTGCCGGACATTCCCATTTCCAGCCTGACGCTCAAGGGTGAGCTGACGGGCTGCATTGACCGGATTGCGGAACAGTATGATGGCATTATGCTGGTATTGACTTCGGAAAAAGTGAAAACCAAGTTGCCCGCATTGCAAATCAGCCAAATCCCATTTTTGTTTGTCAACGGGCATCAGCCCGAATCGCTTCGCTACAAAAATGTACTGCTGCCAGTCGATTTCAGAAAAGTGATGAAAGACACCTCGCTATGGGCCAGCTATTTTGCCCGTTTCAACAAAGCCGATGTGACCATTTTCCCTGCGACAGAAAAAAACAAGGAAAACGCCACCATGATTCGTAAAAATGTGAAGTTCATCAAACATTTGCTTGCCAACTTGAAGCTCGGCTTTCAAATCAAAAATAGTAGCAAAGGGAGTTTTGGCTTACCGTTCGACGCTCTGCAGCGTTGCCATGACAAACAACACGATTTGCTGATCATGCCTTCCAGCAAGAACATCAGCCTGATCGACCTGATCATTGGCTTGCCCGAAGCAAAAATCATCAAAAAAGCCAATCACTTGCCGGTACTTTGCATCAACCCAAAAAGGGATATGTATATTCTGTGTGATTGACCGCCAGCGGAGCTCCTATAATTCAAAATTTTATTATTCCTTTGTAAAACGACCAAAAAGATGGTTCGGATAAACCATTCAACACGAAGAAATCATGCGTGCAATCCTACTATTTACTCTTCTTTTTACGGCCATAACTGGCTTTGCTCAAAAATTTGAATACGATGTTTTATTTCACGGCATCGGTGATAACCGGGAGTATTTTAGCGGCGTCGCCAATTCGCAAACCATTTTGGGAGAACGAACCAGTTTTGTGGTGGGAACTACCCTGGAAGAAAAGCACGAATTTCGAATTGGGCTGAGCCATTTGTTTGAATTTGGAAGCGAAATCGATGACCAAAAACCCAAGCTGACAGCTTACTACCATTACTCGGACAAGCAAGCAGAATTTTATTTTGGCGCCTTCCCGCGTATGGGGCTGATTGATTTTCCGCTGGCCTTAATCACCGACACCTTTTTATATTACCGCCCCAACATCGAAGGATTATATGGAAAATACAGCTGGGATTGGGGCCATCAAAGCGGCTTTGTGGACTGGACCGGCCATCAAACTGAAACCACGCGCGAAACCTTTATGGCCGGTTTTTCAGGAGAAATGCGCCATCAAATGATCTTCTTTCAAAATTACATCACCCTATTTCACTATGCAGGCACAGCGCTTCGGCCCGAAGGCGAAAACATCCACGACAACCTAGGCGCAGCGTTCTTTCTGGGCTCCGATTTGGACCAGCTGCTGCCATTGCACAATTCCTATTTCAAACTGGGTTTGCTCCACTCAAAATATCGCGAACGTCATGTGATGAACGAGTACCTGAATTCGACCAGTATTCTAGCTGAATCTTATGGCGAAGTGAAGAAATTTGCCCTACGGTCAGCCTTGCACTTTGGCGACGGGCACAACATGATGAATGGCGACCGTTTTTACGATGTGGACAGCTACTGGCGCACCGATGTGATTTGGCGGTTCATCAAGAGTAAACATATTGAAGGCCGTTTCAATCTTTCTTTTCACCTGATTGAAGGCAACGACTTGGATCAGTCGCAACAATTGTCGCTGATTTACCAGTTTGGAAATTGATCGGACTGGATGCTTGATACTCGATGCTTGATGCTCGATGATATTCGATTCTTGATGCGTGATGCTGGCAACTTGCGGCTTGAAGCTGATTTCTTTCTGCCTACTGCGACGGTTCACTGCGACTTGATGCTGGATTCTGGAATTTGGAATTTGTAGCTGCGACTGGAAACTAAGCTATTCCGAAACCAGCTCCATTTCATCAATCAGATAACCAGCTCCGGCAAACCTATCGACGATAAACAACATGTAGCGAACATCGAGCATAATATTCCGGCACTGATCGGGATCGAACATGATGTCGCTCATGGTGCCTTCCCAACACCGGTCGAAGTTAAGGCCAACCAATTGTCCACGGGCGTTGATTGCCGGGCTTCCGGAATTGCCTCCGGTAGAATGAATGGATGCCGTGTAAGCCACCGGAACCTCGCCATTGGTTTCGTATTCGCCAAAATTGCCGGCATTGTACAGCTCACGTAACTTATCCGGAATCTGGTAATCCGGAATATCCTGATTGTTTTTCTCCATAATCCCTGCCAGGGTGGTATAGTAGCGGTAGTTTACACCATCGCGGGGCTGGTAGCCTTCCACCTGGCCGTAAGCTACACGCAGCGTGAAATTGGCATCGGGGTACAATTGAAAATTCTTCTCCATCAACATGATCCCCTTCATGTATTTTTGCTGAACGGTGCTGATATTCTCCTGTATCTCCTGGTGGACGTTTTCAATATTCCGCTGATAGTGTTGCTTCAATGCCTGAAACAATTCGACTACCGGGTCCTTTTGCAACTTGTTAATTTTTTTACCATCAAATTCTGAGATCATTTGCTGTAACTTTTCCTGATCGGCCAGTACCGATTTGGCATACACCCTACGCACCAACTTGTCGTCATCGAATTTAGCCAACAGTTTCGTCAAGTCGTCGGGCAGAAAACTTTCATCCAAGTCATTTCTCAACATTCGGAGCAGCTCCACAAAAAGCTCCTGATCGGTGGCCTGGTCATAATCATCAAAATAATCAGCCACTTTTATCGCCAGGGCCTTTCGTACCATGTCGTGACGAGCTTCATCCACCCGGTTCCACCCCCGGTCATTTCGCGGAAAGAAGTCCGCCAGCTTAAATATTTCGATTCCCTTAAAAACAATCTCCTGGTAATAATGATACGCTTTTTCGTATGGCTGAAGGTCGACGTACAATTTTTCGAATTGGGGCAGCACCGGAGCATACGTTGCTTCGAGCGTATCGTTTTGCATGTACCAGACCTCGAAGTCTGCTTCAAAGGCTTTCTTTTGCTCCACCGCCTGCAAACGATCCAGTCCCCGTATTTCACCTTTCCAGCGTTTCCACGAATTGCTGGTCCGGGCATGCTTCGACGCATACTGAATGCGCACCTTGGGATCGGCAGCCATGTGCTTGTCGAAAATATCAAGAATGGTCGTCCTTATTTTGATGCGGTCGGGGTTGCTTTGATTTTGAATCAGTTCAACCGCCTGCGATGGCAAGTATTGCTGCGTGGTTCCCGGATAACCCATCAGCATCATAAAATCGTTGGGCTGAACGCCATCAAGCGAAATGGGCAACCATTTTTTTGGCCGGTAAGGAACGTTATCCGGCGAATACGACGCGGGCTCATTATCCGCATTGGCATACACCCTGAAAATGGAAAAGTCGCCGGTATGGCGGGGCCACATCCAGTTGTCGGTGTCGCCACCAAACTTACCAACCGACTGCGGCGGTGCTCCAACCAGACGAACATCCTGAAAAACCAGGTAAGTGTACAAAAAATACTGATTCCCAAAAAACAAGGGTTTTACAACTGCCTCAAATTTTCCATCTTCTGTGGCTTCGCGCTGAATACGACTGATGTTTTCGTTTAATTTTTGCTGAAGGGAATCGCCCTCCAAACCCGTGGTTCCCGCAAAAACAGAATCCGACACGTCCACCATCCGGTCCAGAAACTTGGCGGTCAATCCGGGATTCGGCAATTCTTCACCCTGCGACATGGCCCAAAATCCATCAGACAAATAATCCTGTTCCACCGAACTGTGCGACTGAATATTTGAAAATCCGCAGTGATGATTGGTCAGCAACAAGCCCTGATCCGAAATCATTCCTCCGGTACATCCGCGCCCAAAAATGACCACCGCATCTTTCAAACTGTTTTGGTTTACACTGTATATATCATCAGCAGTCAGGCGAAAGCCCATCTCCTGCATTTCGTCGATGTTATATTTTTCGAGTAAGGTGGGAATCCACATCCCCTCTTTGGCCGAGGCGGAAACACTTAAAACGGTGGCAATAAAAAACAGGAATAATTTTCTCATCAATCAGTAATTTTTCGGCAGAAAACGGACACTACAAAACGCTTATCGAAACAGAAACAACGTTGTAGTACACACTAGCAACAATTTATCAATTAAAATTCTTTCAGAAATTGGTAGACTTTATGCACCGGAAGGCCCATGACATTGAAGAAAGACCCTTCAATTTTCTTCACGCCAACAAAACCAATCCACTCCTGAATTCCATAACCACCGGCTTTGTCGTAGGGCTTGAAACGATCAACATAGTACTCGATTTCCGCATCGGTCAGTTCGTCAAACCAAACGGCAGTAACCGCATGAAAGGAATATTTTTTGGTAGCCGACTGGATGTTGACTCCGGTAATAACTTGGTGCTGGCTCGATGATAAATGTTGAAGCATTTGAATGGCCTCGTCCCGATTACCGGGTTTGCCAAGGACTTCTTCATCCTTCCACACAATGGTGTCGGCAGCGATCACCAGACTGTTTTCGGGTAAGTTTTTCCGAACGGCCGTAGCTTTTAACTCAGCCAGGTATTCCGGAATAGCGGTCATCCCAAGTTCCGGCGGAAAATATTCTTCAACATCCGAAACATGAACCTGGAAATCAAGCCCCAGTTCTTTTAGTAAATGTTGGCGTCGTGGTGACTTCGATGCCAGAATCAGTTGATATTTTTGTAAGTTTTGAGGTACCATTAAATTGATCTCCAATAATATGAATGTTCATTAATCCATGTATCCTGAGCTTTCATCACTTGCTCAATGATATCGCGGGCACAGCCTTCGCCCCCTTTCTTATCCGAAATATAAGAAGAAATTTCTTTAATCTCGCTGACCGCATCCAAGGGGCAAACGGCTACGCCAACGGCCTGCATCACCTGGTAATCGACCAAATCGTCGCCCATGTAAAGCACTTCATCTGCCTGAACACCGGTTTTTAGCATAAAGTCATTCAGACATTCCATTTTATCGCGTACACCCATGTAAATATATCCCACCCCAAGGTTAGCATAACGAGTTCGGACCTGCTCCAGGTTTCCGCCGGTAATAATCCCAATTTGGTAACCCATATTCAGTGCATTCCGAAGCGCATAACCATCTTTTACATTGGCGGTGCGTACCGGCACACCGGCTTCATTCAAAACCATGGTATCGAGCGACAACACGCCGTCAATATCAAAGATTAGTGCTTTTATCGTTTTTAGTTTGTCTTTGAAAAAGGCCATACTTTACTTGGTATTTTGAGTTTTGTAAATGCTTTCAGTCATCAATTGATAGATTGCTTTTTGGCGGGAATGATCGGCCAGCAAATCCAGGTGCTTGTTTATAATCGTCTCATCCATGCGCACTGCTGGCCCGGTTTGCGCGTCGATGGGTTTCATGCCCATGACTTTTTGAGCGGTTTCCTGGATTAACGGTTTCAGCAAATCGAAACGGAGTCCTTTTTCTTCCAACATGGAGTCGCCAATGCGATAGCAATGATTGACGAAATTGCAGGTAAACACCGCTGCCAGATGCAGAACCTTTCGCTCCTCAGAATTGACCGGCTGAACCGAAGTGGAAAGCTTTTTGCCCAAAGCCTGCAGGTCGGAAAAAACGTCATCAGAACTGGCCTCCAAACAAATGGGAATGTTTGAAAAATCGACATCCCGCTGTTTCGAAAAAGTTTGCAAAGGGTAAAATACACCGAACTTTTCAAAATAACCAGACAGCAGCTCCATCGGAATACTTCCTGCCGTATGCACCACGGTTGTTTCGAGTTGAATTTGCCGCAGCACCGTCTCCAGCGCATCATCTTTTACCGAAACCACGCACAAATCGCATTGCACCAATTCATCGAGCTTGGTGGTGTACGGACATTCCAAAACATGGGCAAGCGCTTTGGCTGCTTTTTCGCTTCGGCTGTAAACCTGCACCACATCCAGTCCATTCTTCCGAAAGGCTTTTCCCAACTGCGTGGCTAAATTACCCGAACCAACCAATACAATTTTCTGAATCATAGTTGAGCTTTTCGATTTCGCCACCCAAAGAAACAAAAAAACCGGTTAAAAACCGGTTCCATTTAAGCGTTTTGATAGCGCATGCCAACCACTTCCCAATTGACAATGTTCCAGAAATTGTCGACATAATCGGCGCGACGGTTTTGATAATGCAGGTAATAGGCATGCTCCCACACATCGAGTGCCAGGATTGGTGTTCCTTGTTTTTCCACCACGTTCATCAGCGGATTATCCTGGTTTGGTGTGGACGACACAAACAACTTGCCATTGGCATCAACCGATAGCCACGCCCAGCCACTTCCAAATTGTGTTTTTGCTGCCTGGCCAAATTCCTCTTTCAAGGCATCGACCGATCCAAAATCAGCTTCAATAGCTGCTTTCAGTTCTTCGTTCATCGCCGTTTGCTCCGGAGTCATGTTTTCCCAAAACAACTGGTGATTATAAAAGCCGCCGCCATTATTTCTCACGCCATCACTTTGCTGATCAATTTTGGCAAAAATTTCCGGCATCGGCGTTTTCTCCAGGTCAGTTCCGGCAATAGCATCGGTAAACTTACCGAAATATCCGCGGTGGTGCTTATCGTAGTGCAACTCCATGGTTTGCGCATCAACATACGGTTCAAGCGCATCGTACCCGTAAGGCAAATCGGGAAACTTGTGCCCTTCAAAAACCGCTTGTTTACTTTCGCTACTGCAAGCAGCCAAAGCACCTCCAAAAAGTGGAGCGGCAACAGCAGCTGTTCCTACCAAATTGATAAAATTTCTTCGTTCCATAATATCTAAACTTTTCTATTTACTTTAAACACAACAAAATGACTGCACGAATGTTTTTTATTGCCGCCAAAAAACCAGATTGATCGGCTAAACGGGAGAATGTGGGAGGGCGAGAGCGTTTGTAAGATCCAATTTGAACACAAAGGAACGAAAACACGAAGAATTGTTGATGGGATCTTCATTTCCCAGAGGGAATTCTTAGGCATAGAAGAGAGTGTTCAACGAACT
>NZ_LGIA01000211.1 GCF_001270965.1 Sunxiuqinia dokdonensis
GTGTCATTGATGGTTCGGGCGATGCCTGGCGGCAGGTAAAGCGCTCGAAGATGACCGATGCGCAGTGGAAAAAACTGGTCGCTTCGGGTGGTATCGTCAATGAAAGCGGAACGAGTTGGTTCCCGTCTGAAAGTTTCAAAAAAGGTTTTGAAATGAGCGACATGAATGTACCGACTCAATTCACAAGCATGGAAGAGTTCAAAGAAATAAAAGACTTTCTGCGCCCGGTGATGGTCAGTCTGGTGAGCTGTAATAAAGTGTTGCTTGACGGACCGGTTTTTCAGAATTCGCCGGCCTGGAATATTCATCCGCTGATGTGCGAAAACCTGACTGTTCGAAACATTGATGTCCGCAATCCCTGGTATTCTCAAAACGGCGATGGAATCGATATTGAATCTTGTAGAAACACAGTACTATATGATTCAAGATTCGATGTGGGCGACGATGCCATTTGCATCAAGTCAGGAAAAGACCAGGATGGTCGCGACCGCGGCATCCCCACTGAAAACCTGATTATCAAAAACTGCATTGTTTATCACGGCCATGGCGGGGTAACCGTTGGAAGTGAAATGTCGGGCGGTGTGAAAAACATGCACGTTTCGGGTTGTACGTTTATGGGTACCGATGTTGGTCTGCGTTTTAAAAGCACCCGCGGGCGTGGCGGCGTGGTTGAAGGGATTTACATTTCTGACATCGACATGACTGATATTCCAACCAATGCCATTTCATTCAACTTATACTATGGCGGGCTGTCGGTTTCTGAGATGCTGGAGCAGCAAGCCCAAAACGATGGAGAATCAGAAATGATGGAAGTGACCGAGGAAACTCCTCAGTTTAAAGATATTTCGATAAAAAATGTGACGGTAAAAGGAGCCAAGCAAGCTATTTATTTACAGGGACTTCCGGAAATGAACCTGGAGAATGTGTTGTTGGAGAACCTGGTGATGGAAGCTGAAAACGGACTGTTTTGCATGGATGCCAATGGTGTGAGGGTCAACAACCTGAAACTGAAAACAAGCAAGTTTCCTGCGGTTAATTTTTACAATGCGCAAAATGTTTCCATCAAAGATTTAGCGGTTGAAACCGGAGGCCATCCCATTATTTCGGTGAATGGTTCAAAAACAAAGAATGTGGACATTGTGCTAAGCACAGGTGACGTTTCGGATGAAATGCTGTTACTGAATGAGAATGTAGATTCTGAAGCCGTCAAAGTGACACAACAGTAAGCGATAACGAAATATGAAAACGAAATTTGGCATTGCACTACTGGCTCTGTTTCTGGCGGCATGCTCACAGGTGCAAAAGCCAGTCGATGTTTACATGGTTGGCGATTCAACCATGTCGAACAAGAAGGCCGAAGTGTATCCCGAAACGGGTTGGGGACAGGTTTTTGATCAGTTTTTCAACGAACAGGTGACCGTCCATAATCATGCGGTTAATGGGCGCAGTACCAAGAGTTTTATTACCGAAGGACGATGGCAGGTCGTGCTCGACAGCCTGAAAGCAGACGATTATGTCTTCATCCAGTTTGGGCACAACGACCAGAAGGACAAAGATAGTACCCGCTACACCGATCCGTATGGAACGTATTCGCAGAACCTGGAGAAGTATGTGCGCGAAAGCCGGGACAAAGCGGCAATACCAATTTTGCTGACCTCCATTGTTCGCCGGAAGTTTGATGAAAACGGTCGACTGATTGATACGCACAAAGAGTATCCGGAGGCCATGCGACAGGTAGCCGAACGGCTGGATGTTCCGCTGATCGATTTGCAGCGGTTAACAGCGGGCATGGTTCAGGAAATGGGCGACGAACCTTCGAAAGAAATATACTTGTGGACGGAGCCCACCGAACGTTTTCCCGCGGGGCGACAGGATGACACGCACCTTTGTGTTGCCGGAGCTTTAACCGTGGCGGAACTGGTGGCAGTAGAATTGGCGAAATTTCCGTTGGATTTGGCGGAATATATTGTCCTGAAAGAGTAAAAAACGATTTAAGAGATTAGTGGAAGTTTGAAAATTGGTTTAGGTTAATGGCTGAAAAGGCAAGTTTCAATTCAAGTGGAAAAAGGCATTCGAAAGGATGCCTTTTTGCTTGTGTACATTCGATTTTTCAGGAACCAAATCCGCAGGCTATTTGAACAAAATTGGGAAGAAGGGACTTGAAATAGGAGACATTGAGTTGAACTTCAAAAATGAAAAGCATGCAAGCCATTGTTTTAAGTGATTTTGGAGGGGTTGAGAATTTGCTCCTCACCGAAATTCCACATCCTGTCCTTGCCGATGATGAGGTGCTGGTGCAAGTGAAAGCCGTAAGTGTAAATCCGGTAGATATCAAAACAAGAAACGGAAAGGCGTTGGCCGGGAGGCTGGAAAAGGAAAATCCGCTGATTTTGGGTTGGGATATTGCTGGTGTGGTGAAAGAAACTGGCAGCAAAGTCGGGCACTTTAGTCCGGGAGATGAAGTGTTTGGCATGGTGAATTTCCCTGGCCATGGGAAAGCGTATGCCGAATATGTTGCGGTGCCGGCCAGCCATCTGGCGCTGAAACCAGCCAATATTGATTTTGCGGAAGCTGCTGCCGGCACCTTGGCCGCACTCACTGCCTGGCAGGCCATGGTGCGCCACGCCAAAGTGACTGCCGGCGACCGGGTGCTCATCCACGCTGCAGCGGGTGGGGTGGGGCATTTTGCGGTGCAAATCGCCAAGCAGCTTGGGGCGTATGTTATTGGAACCTCATCGGCTAAAAACCGGGAATTTGTACTTTCGCTTGGCGCCGACGAGCATGTCGATTATCAAGCGCAGGCGTTTGAGTCGGTTGTCAAGCCTGTCGATTTTGTGTTGGACACCATTGGCGGCGATTATATTGATCGCTCACTGGAAACGCTGAAGACCGACGGAACGATTGTCAGCATTGTGTCAGGTATGAATGAGCAGGTCAGCGAAAAGGCGAGGGCCAGAGGAATAAAAGGTTTGACAATGTTGGTTGAATCCAGCGGCGATGATATGAAATGGTTGGCTGACTGGTTCGAAAAAGGACAGCTTAAAGCTCACGTATCACACACTTATCCGCTCAATCAGATGGCAGACGCTCATCGGCAAGTTGAAACAGGCCACACGGTGGGCAAAGTGGTGGTGAATGTATAAAAAGGTGAACGAAATAAGCATCAAACTGGCCCGGAATTCATTCAATAAAAATGCCGGCCCCACAATGGAGCCGGCTCAAATCAATCAGGTTTAGTTGTTGTTTTAGTAGCCCGGATTTTGAGGTAACAGGTTCGGATTTCTGTCCAACTCATCCTGCGGAATAGCCAGCAAATAATGTTTCGTAGGATCAAAGTTTTCGTGTGGTTCCAATGAATTGGCACCTTTAAAAACCTCGTTGCCCAGCTCGCGGCGTTGAATGTCGTACCAACGCTTGAACTCAAAAGCAAGTTCTAGCCGGCGATCATCAAGGACAAGCTCCCGGAAATCATCTTTTGAAATTCCGGATTGAACGTCGGCCGGAAAATCAGTCATCGTTCCATTCCAGTTTCTGGCCCGTGCCCGAATACGATTAACATAGCCGATGGCTTCATCTGTTGGCCCGCTTACTTCATTTAATGCTTCGGCAGCCGTCAGTAAAACCTCGGCATAACGATAAACTGCATAGTTGTGATCAGAGTACCGAGCTTCGCCGTTCGCATTTCCAGGATACCGGAAGTATTTGGCGATATGAGGCCTTTTCACGGTTTCGTATTGCGTATACGGTGCAGGTTGGCCGCCTATCATTGTTGTATCTTCAAAACTCACCTTTTTTCGGTAATCGCGCGGATCCCACGTATCATAAACAGGCATTGCCGGGACAGCAACACTCCACCCCTGAATATCGGCTCCGCGTATGCCGGTTAAGGCACCTGTGATGTCATCATTGGTTGATCCGGGGCCTGTTTGCGATCCCAAAAAGTCGAACGAAAAGATGTGTTCTTTTGTCGCGTCCTGCTTCGTGGCATCAAACAAATTTTGAAAGTTTGGTTCCAGTGCGTAGTCCAGACTGACTTCGTTGTCAATCACCCATTTGGCGTGTTCGTAGGCTTTTGGGTAGTCTCCCAAAGTAAGGTAAACATCGGCCAGCATCGTGTGGGCTGATCCTACCGAAGGCCTCGAGCGGGAATTGTCGGCAGGAACCATCGTTAGATTTTGCGTTGCAAATTCCAGATCGGCAATGATGTACTCATACACTTGTTCTTTTGGTGTTTTTGAAATATCTCTGACCGATGCCGGGTCACTAATCGCTTCGCCGATGTAGGGCACGTCACCAAACATGCGAACCAGGTTGAAATAGATAAATGCGCGAACAAACCGGGCTTCTGCTGTTAGCTGGGACAGAATCGTTTGATCTGCGTCGGGCAGAGATTCAGCTCCGAGGATTGCATAATTGGCCGCACTGATGATTTGATAAGATCGAGGCCAAATTTCAGTGATCATTCCGTTGTTTGAGTCGGAATTAAAATCGTTGACTTGTTGTCTTCTGGCAGGAGTTCCGCGCTCACCAATATCCGCCATATCTCCTTGCAACATAATCGTTAGTGTATATTTCCTACCCCAGTATTGTTCCGCGGCAATGTAGCCGTAAGTTCCTAAAACGGCAGCTTCAACAGTAGCTTCATCTTTGAAAAAGCCCTGCGGAACGATGTCCGTCATCGGGGTCTCCTCCAAGTTATTGCAGCTAAGCACAAAAATGGAGAGGAGGAAGAGTGTTATTACTTTATATTTTTTCATTTCGTTCAATTTTTTTGTTTCATGATATTCGATGGAATAGACCCGTTTTTAAAAAGTGACTTGTAGTCCGACGGTATAGGATTTCGCGTTAGGATAACTTCCATAATCCAATCCCAGATTCCGGTTTGAGTTGGTATTGCCGCCTGAGTTGTAATTCACTTCCGGATCATAGCCTCGGTAGCCCGTTATGGTCAGGAGGTTTTGACCACTTACATAGATTCGTGCACTGGCCAATCCAAGCCGACGCAGGTGGAATTTAGGAACCTGATAGCCGAGCGAAATGTTTTTCATTCGTACATAACTTCCATCTTCAACCCAACGCGTTGATGAAATTCTGGCGCGCCCCGAGTTAGCTCTAGGCACATCTGTATTGGTGTTGGTTGGTGTCCAGCGATCTAAAGCCCGAGTGGTTGAATTGGCTACACCGCCCATCAATTCCAGCTCCATCAGCGTAAAACTATACACATCGTTTCCTTGAGAACCCTGTATAAAAAAGTTTAAGTCAAAATCTTTGTAGTTTAGGGCGTTGTTCATTCCCCAAATAAAGTCGGGATGGGGATTTCCGATAATCGAGCGATCTTCGTTGCCCAGTGTGCCATTTTCGCTGATGTCTTTGTACTTTTCGCCACCAGCAGCTTGCTCAAATCCAGCGCCTGGCAAGAAGGTGTCTCCTTCCTGATAAACACCGTCGTAAGTATATCCAAAGAATACCCCAACAGGTTCGCCTTCGCGCAGGACATGGGTATCGCCAAATCCAACCATATGCCCGGGATTGGCTGCGTAGAGAATATCATTGCCGTCGGGAAGTTCCAATACTTTATTTCGGTTGAATGAAATGTTGAAGTCGGTTTTCCAGTTCAGTTCTTTTTCAATATTGACGGTGGATAAGGTAAACTCAAATCCTTTGTTTTCAACGCTGCCAATATTGTCGATCATGCTTGGGAACCCGGAATATTCGGGCAATGGAAGGCTGAAAAGCAAGTCGCTGGTTTTCATCCGGTAATAATCGGCTACCAGGTAAATGCGTTGATCGAAAAGTCCGAGATCAAACCCGATGTCCAACTGTCCTGTACTTTCCCAGGTCAGGTTATCGTTGGCAACCGAAGTTGGGCGAACCGCATTGACCGGTCTTCCATTAATGATGGTATAAACAGTTCCGAAACGCGCTAACGACTGGTATGGTCCAATAGCCTGGTTCCCCGTAATACCGTAGCTTCCGCGAAGTTTTAATTGGCTGAGATTTCTTAAACCATCCATGAAACTTTCTTCAGCTACATTCCACGCCAGTGCTCCGGAAGGGAAGAAAGCCCATTTTTCATTTTCCGCAAAACGCGATGAACCATCATAACGGGCGTTCAAAGTCAGCAAGTATTTGTCTTTCAATTTGTAGTTCAGCCGACCGTAGTAGGAAGATAATTCTGACTTGTTCCAACTGGATGAGTTGTTGGGGATGGAGCCACCTCCAAGATTCCACCACTGAAAGTCGTCGGTGACAAACTCGGTACTTCCTGTTCCCCAAAACTCGCCTGTATAGTATTGGTAGGAATAACCGGCCATTAAAGTCAGGTCGTGAATGTTGCTGAATAGTTTGTTGTAAGTGAAGTAATTTTCACTGATCAGGTCGGTGTTTTTATTGGCATTAATACGTGCTGAACCCCCAACATTTCGTCCGGCATTCAGTTTGGTCGAAATGTACAAACCATCGCGGTTGTTATAGGTTTTAGCGCCTAGTGTTGTTCTGAATTTGAGGTTGTCGACAATACTCAATTCACCATAGAAATTGGCCTGCATAATGTCGGCAACCGCATTGTTTTGACGTTCGGTTGCAATGGCGTAGGGGTTGTCGCGCGGGTCACCCACCGGCGACAGGGTGTAAATACCTTCATCATTTTGGATTGCGATACTTGGTGCCATGGTAAATGCAGAGGCGATAATCCCGGTATTGTTGGTGCCACCACTGCCTTCCTGGGTATGCGAGCCGTCGCGGTCAGTACGCTGAGCAAAAAGGTTGGCTCCCAGTTTTATCCGGTCAGTGAGGTTAAAATCGACATTGCTGGTTACCGAGTAACGCTTGTATTTCGAACCGATAATGATTCCCTTATGATCGTAAACAACACCGGAAACATAGTAGCGTACATTTTCGTTGCCCCCTGAAAAGGACAGTTGATAGTTTTGGATGGCGCCATTTTGAAAGATCACATCTTGCCAGTTGGTATTGCCTGTGGGTGTAGAAGGAAGCGTTCCCGGGTTGGCATCGTTCACATAGTCAACAAAGTCTTGTGCTCCAAGCAAATCAAGCCGGTTGATTTCTTTTTGCATCGAATAGGAGGTGTTGAATTCTATCTTGGTTTTGCCACTTTGGCCTTTCTTCGTGGTCACCATTACCACGCCATTGGCGCCTCTCGAACCATAAATTGCAGTAGCTGATGCGTCTTTCAATACCTCGATGGACGCGATGTCCTCGGCAGGAGGCAAACTTCCACCGGGAAAGCCGTCAACCACATACAGCGGATCGGAAGACGAGTTGATCGATGTACCGCCGCGGATCCGCACTTTAAAAGAGGATCCCGGTTCGCCGTTGTTTGCCGAAATTTGCACACCAGCTGCCCGGCCCTGGAGGGCTTGCGCCATATCAACGGAGGGATAAGCGGCGATATCTTCCGCTTTCACCGTCGATACCGAGCCGGTCAAATCACTTTTCTTTACCGAGCCGTAACCGACAACGACGACTTCGTCCAAACCAACCACATCTTCGGCGAGCTCGACGCTTACCGAGTTGGAGCCGCTCAGTTGCACTTCCTGTGTTTTATAACCAATGAAGGAGAATACCAGCACGGCATCCGACGAGCTTACGCGGAGGCTGTATTGTCCATCCAGGTCAGTCACCGTTCCATTCGTTGTTCCCTTTTCAATGACGCTGACCCCGGGGAGTAACTCGCCCGATTTTGAACTAACCACTCCGGTAATGGTTCCGGCTTGCTGAACCGGTGAGTCTGATGGCGTAATGACGATTAAGCGGTTGGCCATAATGGAATACGAATTTCCCGTGCCCGCCAGAATTTCATCCAGAATTTCTTCTACGGTTTTATTCTTATACTTGATGTTGTGGTACTTGTTGGCATCAAGTAAATCATCGTTGTAAAGAAATTTGAACTCAGTTTGACTTTCAATGGCTTCCAAAATCTGAACCGTGGTCACATTGTGCAGGTCAACTGAAAGTTTCGTTGATTGCGAATAAACTGACCCGAAAGAGTGAACAGTTAGGAGCAGGAGTAGCAAAATAAATTTCATAGCAATCAAAATTTTAAATAGACCCCGATTTTTCGGGAAGATCCATCTTTTACATTTTTTTTTCATAATTTTAGAACGTTATTAGTTTACACTTTTAATAATGACCGCGTTAAAGGCGGTTGAACTGAAATCGGGAAATGTTGGCGCATTTTCCGATTTTTTCTTTTAAAAAGGTTTTGTCATAGGCAAATCAAAGTTTGTTACGAATCTTTTTTGGTTAATATTTCTATTTCATTTTTATCAATCGTATAATCAAAAGGGAGGGAGAGACTTAACGCTTCAATGGCTTGCTCTATGGTTTCATTTTCAAAAGTGCCGGTGTAGCGCGAGTATTTTAAGGACTTATCTGTAATTTCAATTTTTACATCATACCATCGTTCCATTTGCCTGACCAGGTCTACAAGCGGTTCGCTTTTAAAAACCAGCACATGATCTTTCCACGAAGTATAGTCTTCCACTTTCACTTTTTCAAAAATGGTCAGCGAGGCTTTTGATTCCAACGGGATTGTTGCGGGTGCCTGTGTATTCAGCGAATCTTCTTGCGGGCTCTTTTCGGCTATCCGGGTGATCTGAAAATCGGACTTTCCTTTGACAAAGGTTGCTTGCTGGTTGGGTTTCAGAAGAATGGGCTCTCTGATGGTTTTATGGTCCAGCTGACCTTCAATCCGAATGGAGCCGTTAACCAATGTTGCTTCAATCTGATCATCATCATCGTATGATTTTACATTGAAGCTTGTTCCCAACACCTGAATGTTGATGGTTGAGGTTTTGACATTGAACTTGCGGTTTTTCAAGTGCGCCACTTCAAAGAAAGCTTCTCCTTCCAGAAAAACATCCACATCTTTTTGATCTAGCTTGGCGGGATATTTAAATGTGGTTCCCGAGTTGAGCCAGATTTTGGTGCCATCGGTCAAGGTGATGTTGGTCCGGGCGCCGTAGGGAACTTCCAGCGTATTGTAGTCGTCTGTCTGAAGCTGGTTCAGTAAAAACCAGCTGGCCCCAAAAGCAACAACCAAAATGGCTGCAATCTTGTAAATTTCACGCAAATTCCGGCTCCAAAGAAAACCGTCTAATGTGTCGGTTTTCTTTTCCAGTTTTTCAATCTCCGTCCATAGTTTTGCCCACTCTTCCTGCTGCCTGTCTTGATTTTTTGGCTGGGCAATCTTTGATGAGTCCCAAATATCTTTCAGCTCATAAAACAGTTTTTTATGCTGGGGCGATTCATATACCCAGGCAAATAGTTCGTTTTGCTCCTTTTGGGTGAGTTCTTCCCTGAGCTGGCCGATCAACAGTCGTTTGTATTTGTCTTCTACTTCCATATCCTGTCTTGCTATCTAAAAACTAAGACAGGTCAGGAACATGGGCTACGTCAAATATTTTCTGAAAAAATTAATTTTGAGTTTATTTTGAAGGGAATTTATTGGCCCGTCGGTGAACAAAGAACAGCAACAAGTAGTCCTGAAGTTCGATTTTGATTTGTTTTAAGGCACGGTAAATCCGGGTTTCAACCGTGCGGACAGGAAGATCCAGTTGCTCGGCAATTTCCTTGGTTGACTGGTTTTCGAAACGGCTCAAGCGAAACGGCTGCTGGTATTTCTCGGGCAGGGAGGCCACTGCTTTTCGCAGTTTTTCTTCTATTTCTTTTTCCAGAAGACTGGAATAGGCGGTTTGGTAGTCGTTAATCTCTTCGATTTTTTGCCGGAGACTTTCTTCAGAATATTTATTTCGAACCGATTTTTTTGACAGATGATTCAGACAATTGTTTCGTACGCTGGTGAACAGGTAGCTTTTCGCCGCCTTCGGGTTGGACAGGCTGGAAAAATTTCGCCACAGGTTTAGAAATGCGTCCTGAACCAGGTCGTACGCCACTTCTTCATCATGGACGAATTTTTGGGCATAGGCGACCAACATAAAATGGTAGTCTTTAAAATATTGCTCGAATAGTATTTTTTCGGCCAGTAGTCCCACTTGGAAAACGATTCGGTTAAGATGGGCAAAATATAAGGATAAAATCACAAATACTTGATTGAACAAAAATAAAAAGCACGGGCTTCTTACAATTAGTGTTCGTTGGGTTTTGCCGGTATCGCTTTGCTTTTTTTGCGTCCGACAACCAAAATTGCCCCGGCTAAAATAATGATCGCCCCCAAGAACGAGAGCACCGAAAACCGTTCCGCTTCAATCCAGCTGACATTCATTTTGCTGAGGATGCCCATCACCGCGAAGGTAATCATGGGGTTGAGGATGACAATGATGCTGACTTTGTTGGCCTGTGTGTACTTCAGAGCTTGGGCCAGGCAGCTGTAGGCGATCAGCGTGTTGACTCCCAGAAAAACCAAAATGGCCCACCAAATCCAGCTCAGTTCCAGCAGTGGGGCAAAGTCAACAAACGGGAGATAAATAAGGGCCGGAAAACCAAACAGAAATAAATTTAAGGTTCCTGTGGCATGCGAAATCACCAGGCGTTTTTGCAGCACGGCATAGGTGGCCCAGGCCAGCGCACCGCTGAAGGTGAGCAGTACCCCCATGTTGTACTGTCCTTCTTGTCCAATCATCAGCTTGATTTGCTGACTGTAGAAAAAAGCAAAACCGACGGCTGCAATGAAAAAACCCAGCAACTGCATTTTTCTGATTTTCTCTTTAAAGAAGATGACGCTGGCCAGGACCAGTAGAATCGGCCCCGTTTGAATAACCAATTGGGCATTGCTTGGACTGGTGTAATGAATGCCAAGCATAAAGCCCAGGTAATTCCATGACAGGCCGATGGCCGCCAAAACCAGTAAGCGTGGCGGACGGATCAGGATGCGCAGGCTTTGGGGGTGCTTGATCAGTTGCCAGCCCGCCAACAAGGTAAAAGCCACAACAAAGCGGAACCACACGATGGTTTGTGGAGCGACTTCCTGAACCGCTATTTTCAGGAAAATAGCCAGAAAACCCCAAAAGAAAGCCGTAACAACGGCATACGCAATACCTTTTTGGTTGTTGGTCATAGCTTGATGCTTGATGCTCGATATTCGATGCTAGATCCTTGATGCACGATCCTTGATGCTTGACTGGACTTATTTGCATCAATATGGTTCAATCTTCTTTCTTGCAGCTTTCCTGTGCTTGTAACTGTGCCTGTGCCTGAGCCTGTGCCTGAACACTGAGACTAGTCTCTCACCTTCTCGCCCTCACCCATTCACACTTTTTCCTATCTCAGTTTTGCATCCAGCTCGCGGTCAAACTGGAAAATCAGCTTTTGCATGATCTTGTCAATTTGCTTATCGTTCAGCGTTTTTTCGTCGTCGCGCAGGCTGAAGCTTACCGCATAGGATTTTTTGTCTGCCGGGATTCCCTGTCCTTCGTACACGTCGAACAAGTCAACGGAGCGCAGCAATTTCTTTTCAACTTTAAAGGCCAGATCGCGAATTTGCGCAAACTGCACCTCTTTGTTCAGCAACAGGGCTAAATCGCGACGTACCGCCGGGTACTTGGGCAATTCACTAAACAAGGTCTTGTTGTTGCGCTGCTCCAGAATGATGTTGTCCATCGACAAATCGGCATAGTAAACCGGGTTGTCAATTTCAAACTGCTTTTTCAGTTTGGGGTGAACGATCCCGAATTCAGCTATTTTTTTTCCGTTACGGGTCGAATAAATCACTCCTTCAGCAAGCAGTTCGTTGCTGAATCCTTCGGTATTCAGGTTTTCCGATTTCAATCCCATTTTTGCCAGCAGGTTTTCCACATAGCTTTTTAGCTGAAAAAAGCTGCTTGCCGTTTGAGGTGACAGCCAGCTTTCTTTTTCCTTGTCGCCTGTGATAAACAAAGCCAGGTGTTCTTCCTCGCGGAAGTTTTTCATCACATCGGCTTTTAAATCGGTGCCGTTGTGGAAATAGCAGTTGCCAAATTCATACAGTCGCAGGTCGGCATTCTGGCGATTGGCATTGTAGGCAATGGCTTCCAAACCTCCGTAGAGCAAGGTTTGGCGCATCACCCCCAAATCGTTGCTCAGCGGATTGAACAGCTTCACGGTGTGCTCGTCGTTCAGCGTTTGGCCGTTTTCGTAGTATGACGCTTTGGTGAGCGAGTTGGACCATATTTCGTTGAAGCCTTGGGCCGTCAGCATGTCGGCCATCAGGTTGCGGATTTTTACCGGGTCGTGGGGCGCCGAATATTGCAAAGAGGCATTCACCTTACTCGGAATTTCCACATTGTTGTATCCGTAAATTCGCAAAATTTCTTCCACCACGTCAGCTTCGCGTTTCACATCCACCCGATAAGGAGGCACCGAAAGCGACAGACCAGTTTCAGTTTCCTGCTCAATTTTAATTTCCAGCCCTTCCAAGATTAGTTTAATGCGTTCGGCCCCCAAATCTTTTCCAATCAGTCGTTTGATGTTCGCATAGCTCACATCGACCTTGAAATCTTCGATAGGCTCAGGATAGATATCAACGATTTCCGAAGAGATTTTAGCTCCGGTAATTTCTTTAATCAACAAGGCTGCACGTTTTAGGGCGTACAACACGCCGTTGGGATCCGTACCACGTTCGAAGCGAAACGAAGCGTCGGTGTTCAGCCCGTGACGTCGCGCTGTTTTCCGGATATAAACCGGGTCGAAGCAGGCTGATTCAAGGAAAATGCTGGTGGTGGTTTCTTTCACGCCCGACTGGATACCGCCGAAAACACCACCGATACACATGCCGGCTTCGGTATTGCAAATCATCAGGTCATCTTCGTGCAATTCGCGCTCCACTTCATCCAAAGTGGTAAATTTGGTTCCGGCGGGCAGGGTTTGCACCACCACTTTGTTGCCGGTAATCTCGCTGGCATCGAAGGCGTGCAGCGGCTGGCCGGTTTCAAACAACACGTAGTTGGTAATATCCACCACATTGTTGATGGGGTGCAGACCAATGGTTTTTAGCCGGTTTTGCAGCCACTCGGGTGACTCCTTGATTTCGATTCCGGTGAGCGTGACGCCAGCATACCGCGGACAGGCTTCCGGATTTTTCACTTCAACCGGGATTTCCAGGCTGTGGTCATCAACTTGAAAAGCATCAACCGATGGTTTCGTATAACTGATGTCCTGCTCCTGCTTGAGGTAAGCCGCCAAGTCGCGGGCCACCCCAATGTGCGAGGCACCGTCGATTCGGTTTGGGGTCAGGTCAACTTCGATGGAATAATCGGATTCAACATTGAAATATCGATTGGCGGGTGTTCCTACCACTGCATCGGTTGGCAGCACCATGATGCCGTCGTGGCTGGCTCCCAAGCCAATTTCATCTTCGGCACAAATCATACCCTGCGATTCTTCGCCACGGATTTTTGCCCGTTTGATGACAAACTCTTCTTCGCCGCTGTAAAGCGTTGTTCCCACGGTGGCTACCACTACCTTTTGGCCGGCCGCTACATTGGGCGCGCCACAAACAATGGGCAAAAGATCGCCAGTGCCTACATTGACAGTTGTTTTGCTCAGGTGATCCGAGTTGGGATGTTTTTCGCAGGTCACCACTTCGCCAATCACCAGGCCGCGAAGCCCGCCTTTGACGCTTTCAACTTCTTCGATGCCACCAATTTCGAGGCCGGTTTGAGTGAGTATGCCCTCCAGTTGCTGTGGAGTCAGGTCAGTGTTTATATAGTCTTTTAACCACTTGTAGGAAATATTCATAATTGTATTGCTTTAAGCTGAATTTGAGAATGTCAGTCTTTTTGAGACCTGCAAAAGTAAACATTTTTTGGGCTGAGGCAAAGCCGCAAATGGGGAATAATTGGGGTGAACGGGATGATGTGGAACAGGCTGTGGCTAGCCCGTAAAATAGTTGGAATAAAGTTGGTGTCATTCCTGCTTCAAGATACCAGCCAGCAGCTTCCGTCACCAACCAATGACGATCCAATGACAAGGAATGACAATTAATGACCTGTATTTTACCCAATCACGCCCGATCCAAGCAGTTCATTGCCATCGTACCAGGCCGCAAATTGGCCGGCTGTGATGCCGCGCTGCTCGTCGTCAAACAGCAGATAAAGTCCTTCTTCGCGTTGATAAAGCGTGGTTTTTTCCAATGGTTGTCGATAGCGAATGCGGACATCGTAAGTACGTGTTTCGCCCACGGCCATTTTCAAATCCGTGCGGATCCAGTGGGTTTCCGCTTCTGAAATAAACAAGCCGGGGCGGTATAAGCCGGGATGATCCGTTCCTTCGCCTACATAAATGATGTTGCGGTTCACATCGGTTCCAATCACAAACAAGGGTTCTTCGTGTCCACCAATGTTCAGTCCTTTGCGCTGGCCAACCGTGTAGAAATGGGCCCCGCGGTGTTCGCCAATCACCTGGCCGTTCCACGGTTTGTAGGGATAGGCGAAACACAATTTTTTGAAATTCTCCGGTGTTTTTTCCACCGCCTTTTTCTTGGCCATAAACGCTGCCGGAACTTCAATTACATTGCCGGTTTTGGGCTCGAGTTGCTGTTGCAGAAAGGTGGGCAGATCGACTTTTCCCACGAAGCAAATGCCTTGCGAATCCTTCCGGGTGGCGGTGGGCAATTCCTGCTCGGTTGCGATTCGTCTGACTTCCGGCTTATCCAGATGCCCGATGGGGAAGAGCGCTTTGCTCAGTTGTTGCTGGTTCAGCTGACACAGGAAATAGCTTTGGTCCTTGTTGTTGTCTTCGCCCGCCCGCAGCTGGTAAATCATTTGGCCGTCTTTTTCAAATTCGGTTTTCTGACAGTAGTGCCCGGTGGCCACGTAGTCGGCGCCAAATTTCAGGCACTCATCCATAAAAATATCAAACTTGATCTCGCGATTGCACAGCACATCGGGGTTGGGCGTACGTCCCTTGCTGTATTCGTCAAACATGTAGTCAACCACGCGCTTTTTGTAGTCTTTGCTCAGGTCGACAATGTGAAAAGGCATATCGAGTTTCTTGGCCACCATTTCGGCAATCATGGCATCGTCTTCCCAGGTACAGCCGCCCGTAATGGCGCCCGTCCGGTCGTGCCAGTTCACCATAAACAAGGCCACCACATCGTAGCCCTGCTGTTTCAGCAAGTAAGCCGCCACGCTCGAATCAACGCCACCCGAAAGTCCAATCACTACTCTTTTCATCGTTCAATTAATTGAGCGACAAAAGTAGAACGAAATTCGGAAATAGGCAATTCGGGGTGAAGGGGACGCAGATTCTTATGATGAAGGATGATTTGGGGGAAAGGGGACGCAGATTTGTCGTTACAAACAGCCAGCCGCCCCTTTCCGATGCTCTTCGGAAAGGGACAGCTATGGGGCTTATCTTACCACTTTGCCGAGGGCTTCGAGCAACTGTGGTTTATCCTCCAGTCCAATGCGAGCCACGGCGTAAAATTCGCTCATCCAGTCGTCCATCTTGGCAAAGGCGGCATCTTTGGCTTTTGTTGCCTCTTGCGATTCACCTGTTTCTTTCAGATATTCGGCCCGGGCGGCTTCCAATTCGGATATTAAGGTGTTTGCATCGGTTAAGTTGTCGGCGGTGATTGCCAGGCGTGCCAATTTGGTTTGAATATCGGTATCGGCGGTGGCTTCGCTATAGAATTTTCTTGCAGCTTCCAGCCATTTGATGTAGGTGCGCGGCATTTCGCCCGAAACGGCCAATTTATCGGCTGTTAAGCTATCCTTGCGGAAGATGACTTTTGCTTTTTTGCGGTGGAGCTTAAAAATACGCTCTAATTCTGCTTTTTTATCGGCGAATGCGGCCGATGCGGCAGAGGTTTCGTCATCTTCAGTTTTGTTGAAATCGTAAATAGAACGCGTTTCTGCGAGGAGTGTCTTTCCCTCGGTAATTTTTACCGAGTCGTAGCCCAAGTCGGCCATTACTGTTGCAATTTCGGGTTGTGTTTCCGCATTTGTCAGGGCCACACGATAAGTTTCCATCGTGCCGGCTTCTGATTGTTTAGGTCTTGTTGCCATAAAAGTTAAATTTAAAGGGTTATACTAGTTACATTGGTTTTGCTTCGTTTTACATTTCCATTGCTTCGGCTTACAATTGCCTTGCTTCAACTTACAATCGCATTGCTTCGCGTTACAATCGCCTTGCTTCGACCTCCATTTGGGCTGCTTCTTCTTTCATTTGGGCTGCTTCAAGTTGAATGGCCTTTGCTTCGGGTTTCATTCGTTTTGCTTCGTACTTCCTTTGCCTGGGCTTGATTTTCGGAACTGATTGTTAAATATAAAGAAAATTGCTTTTGTTGGTATTTGATTTTTGAAATATTTTTTTTGTAGGTGTACTTTCAAACACTTCTGTGTATTGTCGCTACAAACGACAGCCCCGATGCAATCGGGAACTGGCAGCACAGCCCGGCACCGCTTCGCTAAGACGGGGGGAGTTGGGGAGCGAGGTGTATTGGCCTTTTTACTACTACGCTGTCCGCAAGCGAATCTGTGTTAGAATGTCATGAGATTATTCCTAGGAATTCTAAATCATTTCTTGTTTTGTCATTTCCATAGAGTTCATTGTCTCCGTCCCAGACAAGATAAACATCTCTGTCTTGTTCTAAATAACTATGTCTCCACTGTTCTTTTGGTGAGAGTGGATTTTCAATAACCAAAATAAGTTTGGCTGCTGGTTTATTCTGCAAAAATCGATATTCATACAGTTGGCTTAAGCCGGCACGCATCTGTGATTTCTCGTTAGTTGTAGTAGTAGATTTCATTTCAAATATGTAGTCATTCCCGTCAATATGAGTCGCAAGATCTATAAGCTGATTGTATTTTGGCAATGCGCCGACATTCCTAATCCTTTCTGATGTGATGTTTACTAGATGTCTATGTGCATTGTCCGCACGTTCTATAGCTGCCGTATCACGATACGTAATTATTGCTTCCCTTGCAGATGAACTTCTTTGCTGAACTATATTATATTCATTTAGATCATTTGGATTTGGAAGTAGTGGTTCATCAGAGTTATCGAATTCAATGTTTTCAAGTCGCTGATTAATGGTTTGATTGGATAATATGTACCTGGAATTGGAGACTTGAATAATTCCCAATTCAACCAGCCAGCTAATAATTGTGCTGATTCTTCTTGGTGCCATCGATGCAGCACCGAAATCTGCGGTGGTGATTAGAAATGTTTCAAACTCAGGACGAGAAACTCCATTAGGTCCTTTTGATTCCAAAAAGGGGATAATTCTTTGGAATATTCTTGAATTAAGTATGCCTTTTAAGAGAGCAGGATTTGTTAAAACAGGATCAGTTTGTACAAATGTTTGCCCAAGTGGAGTTAGAATGGATTCATTGGTCCTTGGAGTTGAAATCATGCCAACAATTTCAGCAGCTTTTCGATAATATCGACCTTGCCTGTCAACTTTGCCAATAGATTGTGCTATTTGTTGAAATGTTCTTGCTCCTTGCGATACAGCTATTACTGTCCTTACCACATCTATAAGATTATCAGCCTGTGGTATTTCGTTACTGGGTATTCTCATTATGTTCCAATAAAAAGATATTCTTTAACTCGATTTGACTTGTTTCCTGTTTTGTGATTCTGATTGCCGAAAGAATAAGTGTGATCTATTTCATAGACTTTCACATCACTTTTATATTCTTTCAAAATGTTCGTAAGCTCTTCTTTTGTTGGAATTGAATTGGAAGAATAGGATATGGCGATAGCAGAATTTTTATGTCTATCTATCAACGAGTGAAATGCATCGAATGCAGATTCTCTTTTTGAGAAAGGCGATGGATAACTCTTAAATTTCTTAGTTATGGTATGATTTTGGATCTCCAACCCTTCCCAATTTTTAGCTAATCCTTCTACAAAATGGTATCTGCGTACGTAATCATTATCAGACTTTGGAGAATAGTATGGTGGGTCAAGATAAACTAAATCTGCGGTTATATTTAAATCTTGGCTCAATGTGTTGTTGGCTTGGCAGACTGTTCCATTGTCAAAAACAGCATTGTTAAAATCCTGAACATTATCAATGAAGTGGTCACGCAAAGTTTTACGAATGTCCTTTCGGCCATCATCATATCGTTGTCCAATAAAAGTAAAGATTCCACGCGGTCTTTTTTTCATGCAAGCTCGAACTAAGGCAGATATAGCGATTGCTTTTTTGTATTCGTTATCAATTAACTCAATATTTGCTCGGACTTGATCTAGAAAACTATTTTCTTCCTCGGTGAAATAAAGGTCTCTAAAAGTTTCAGAGATAAATGATTTTTCAGAAGGAGTTTCTAGAAGTAAATTCAGTTCATCATCATTTAGGATGGTTGATGAGTTTTCCACGATAGCTTTAGCAAAATAGTAACTAATAGACATAAAGTCATTGGTAATGACTTCCTTGCCCTTCGCTTTGATAAAATATGAAACTACATTGCTTCCCGCAAAAACATCTAAGAAACTTTCAAATTCTAGATGTCTTAATGTTTCCCACATCTTGTAAATGATCTTATTTTTGCTCCCCATGTATCTTGTTCCTGGGAACAGGGAAAACTGATCAACAGATTCTTCTATTTCAATTTGATTGCTATACATAACCACCTACTACTATGATATCCTTTCCTGTTCTGGTTTTTGAGTTGCTACTTATCATTCTTCGTGTTTCAATCACATCAATTTTATAATCCGAATACAAATCGAGGATTACTTCATGATCAGAGTTTGTTAAGACGACCTTACATCCAATATTGACTAACCTATCGACCTCTTTTTTAAGCTTAACTTGATCTTCATGGTAGAAGAACTCTTTCGTGTAACGCTTAAAGTCAGAATATTTTCCCACGGGATAGTAGGGTGGGTCTAAAAAAATAAAATCACCTTCGGCAGCAAACTCATTTAATACAGCCAAGTAATCACCATTAATAATTTTCGTGTCTTGAAGGAATTCACTTGCATTTCTTAAAACATCTTTGTTTAAAAAGCTACCGTTTCCCTTTCCGTATGGCACATTGAATTGACCTTTTTTATTTACTCGATAAAGTCCATTGAAGCAGGTCTTGTTTAAATATATCAACCTTGCTGCCCGATAGCTGTACTCTAAATCGGTTGGATTTAGACTTCTAATGCTGTAGTAAAACTCTTCATCATGCTCAAACATTTCAAGGTGTCCAATAACACTATCCACTGCTTCCTTTACTTGGCGATATGTGATTATCAATTCTTCATTCGAGTCTGAAATAATAGATTCATTGGGATTTAAACTAAAAAACATCGCTCCGCCACCAATAAATGGTTCAATGTATTTATTGAAATTGTTTGGAATATACTTGTGTAGTTCACCTAATAATTGAGTTTTGCCACCAGCCCATTTGAGAAATGGCTTAATCGCTACCTCTTTTGGAAACAAACCAAGAGGTTCATCAACGATAGCAATATTTAAATCTTGGTTTTCTTTATACATTTTTTAGATTTTTTGAGTACTTCAATATGTTTTCGGCAACCTTCAAAGCTCCTTCTGCGGTTTCTTCATCTTTTACTATTCCATAGACTCTGTCAGCTAGCCACATTGTCAATAATTCGTCGGTATCTGTATCAAGAAGATTAGCTAACTTTATCACTTGTTCTCTTTTAGCTTTTCGTTCTCCACGTTCCACTTTGCTTAATATGGCGGTATCCACATCAATCATAGCGGCAAGTTGTCGCAAAAGCATTCCTTTTTCTTCTCTTTTTTTTCTTATTATGTCACCAAATTTATCCATTTGAAAATTATCTCTTGACAATATTTGTCAAATATAAGCATGTAATATCAGAATTGGAGTAGTTAAGATTCAATTTTTCAACATACTTTTCAATTTGAATGATGGACCCTTCATTTATAACTTTTTGAAATTGTAGGATATCACTTTTTCGTCTTTGACCCATCAACAA
>NZ_LGIA01000212.1 GCF_001270965.1 Sunxiuqinia dokdonensis
CATAAGGATTAACTAATTATTCCCCAAGTGATTTTGGCCAATGAAGCGTCAGAGGATCCGGGTTACCTGTTACTTGAATTCCTCACACCGGGTCATACGCCTGCCGAAGATGAAAAGCTTGGAATCGGCCTGGCACACCTCCACCGAAAAACAAACGACGCTTTTGGCTTTCATCACAACAACTATTGCGGATCGACAGAACAGGATAATCGCTGGAACGCAGATTGGATTGATTTTTTCGGACAACAACGAATTCTTTTTTTGCTTGAAAAAATAAGCCAGACCCGCTCGCTTTCATCAACCGAAAAAAATACTTGCAACAAGTTGGTTGAACGTTTACCAAACCTGATCCCCTCTCATCCGGAGGCTTCACTGATTCATGGCGACCTCTGGTCAGGAAATTATTTGTACACCGCGCAGGGGCCGGCCCTCATTGATCCGGCAAGTTATTATGCCGACCGGGAAATGGAGTTGTCGATGATGAGCATGTTTGGTGGATTTTCGCCTGCAAGCTGGCGCGCCTACCAAAATGAGTTTCCGCTGCAAGCAGGCTGGGAAGAACGCATTCAGCTATACCAGATTTATCATGTGCTGAATCATTACTTCCTGTTTGGCGGATCTTACGGAAATCAAGCCCTTCGCATCGCCCAACGGTATTTGTAAAACGAAAAAATCGCAAGCTCCTGCGGACGATTCGCAAGCTCTTGCAGATGACAACCAAGCTCTTGCGGACGACAACCAAACGCTTGCGGATGACAACCAAACTCCTGCAGATGACAACCAAACTCCTGCGGACAACAACCAAGCTCTTGCGGACGACACCCGAGCTCTTGCAAATGATTCAGAAGCTCTTGCGGACGACTTCCCAAGGTGGCCGAGCGAGGGATAATGGCTTTCGGGCGAGGCGCCAACAAGGTCGAACACACGCTGAAATGAAGCGCTTTGCGGATAAGTTCCAGATTTCAAGGTACAAGGAACTCAACCTGCACGACGAATGACAAATCAATGACCACTTAATGACTATCGAATGACTATTGAATGACCAAATCTTTAAATTCCAACCAATCACCAATGATCAATCACCAATATTCAAATCTCCACCAACTGGTTTTTTATAGCGTACATCACCAGTTGGGCTGTATTTTTACTTTCGCTTTTTTCCAGAATATTGGAGCGGTGTTTGTCTACAGTCCGCTTCGAAATGAAGAGTTGATCGGCGATTTCCTGGTTCGAAAATCCCTGGCAAATTAAGATCAAAATTTCTGTTTCGCGCTCCGAAAGCACATTTTGCTTTTCGTGATGCTGCGATTTGGAGCGAAGGCTGTTGACCAGGTTTTTCAGTAATTCAGACGAAAAATAAGTGCCACCTTCCAACACGGTTTGCAGTGCGGCTTTCACTTCGTTGATATCGGAATTTTTCAGCAAAAAGCCTTTCACTCCGGCATCCACCATTTTGTAGTAATAATCTTCTTCGCCATACATCGACAGCGTAATAATTTTCAAATCTGGCAACTTTTCAAGTGCCAACCGGGCCGCATCAATTCCATCCATTACCGGCATGTCAATATCAAGCAATACCAAATCTGGCACATGCAATTCGAGCAGATCAATAAATTCCTGTCCGTTCGCTGCTTCTGCCGTCACCTTGTATTCATTCAAATTATTCAACAAAATTCGCAACCCATTGCGAAATAAGGTGTGGTCATCGACCAACATGATGCTATGTCGTTCTTTACTCATCGGTTGTTTTTACTTTTATATAAACCTGTGTTCCTTCCTGTGGTTTGCTTTCGAGCGTGAATTCTCCTTTTAGCGAGTTGATGCGCGAATAGATATTTGAAAAGCCCATGCCACCAACCAAGGGTTGTTCATCCAGCTTTTCCATATCAAAACCAATCCCGTCATCCTGGTAGGAAATCAGAAGATCATTGCTTTCCTTTTGCAGTTGAATCGAAACGGTCTTGGCTTCGGCATGTTTAATGGTGTTGTTGATCAATTCGCAAACCACCCGGTACAAAACCACTTCGATGTTGTTGCTAAAGCGCTCATTTCCAAGGTTCGATTCCAATTCAATATGAATGGCCCGGGTGGCATTAATTTTATTGCTGAAGTTGCGCAAAGCTCGTAGCAAACCAAAATTATTGAGCACATGCGGACTCAGGTTGTCCGAAATTTCTTTGAGTGATTTAATGGCCTCATTGATCACCATGGCCGTATTGTCAACAATTTCTTTTGAAGCTTGGTCGTGTTCGAGCTGGGCCAGCGATGAGACCGACATTTTTACGGTGGAGAGCAAGGGACCCAGGCCGTCGTGCAAATCCTTGGCGAATCGTTTGCGCTCCTTTTCCTCCGTTTGAATGATGGCATTCAGAAACATTTTCTCCGTCATACGTCTGGAATCTTCCACCCTTTTCATGTACTTAAAGATCCGTTGAATCATAAATACGCCGATAGCAAACGACAGCGAAATAACCACGCCAAACCAAACGGCCACTTCACCCAATTCCTGCGGCTCAAAATTGCTGATGTAGGGCAGGAATTCGAGCATCCGGCTGATGGCCATGAAAATAAATCCAACCGTGAGCAAAACCCAGGAGAAATTATACTTCGTCACCCGGGTGAGCTTAATGGCCACACCAACAGCAAAAATCTGCAGAATAATGGAAATTGCTAATAAAACCTGAAGTACCATATCCGGAGCAATTAATAGCTTTCTGCAAATGTACGATTGCCCGCGGGCTTTTCAAACATAGAATCCGCATGGCCGGCAGTTTTATCATTTGACTTCATGGGCCAAAGGAAGCTCAAATTTTCATAAGCCGGTGAGATAAAACCCAAAACCACTTGAGTTGTTAAGCTTAGTCGTAGATGAATTTATCAAACAGGTTATGCGATCAAAAAAAAATTGTAATTTGACCGTGAAACAAATCACAAATCGTTAATTCTGAAATTATGAGTATTCTTCGTATCATTTTTGCCATTATTCTTCCTCCACTGGGGGTTTTTCTCACCGTCGGACTGAAAGGTGCTTTTTGGTTGAATATTTTACTCACGCTACTTGGCTTTATTCCGGGTATTGTGCATGCTGTGTGGATTATTGCAAAGCATGACAAGGCGTGAGCGGATTGGAAACCATCCTCTTGTTGCTGTCAGCAACTTTCGTGGTTGCCACCATTGCTTCGCGTTTAAAATGGACAGCGTGGTGGATTCGGGTCACCGATTTTCCACGTTTGCAGATTACCACTGCCATGCTGCTCATTTTAGTTTTGAGCCTGGTTTTTTATCGTTTCAATGAAGTCTGGCAAATCGTCATTTGCGGACTTCTGCTTTTGGCCATCGTTTATCAGACGGCGAAAATCAGTCGCTACACTATCTTTTCGCCCAAGCAAGTCGTGGCTTATCATGGAAATGATTCCAAGCAATCGATATCACTAATGGTCAGCAATGTGCTTCAGACCAACCGGAATTCGTCAAGTCTTCTGAAGCTGGTTGAAGAACAGAAACCGGATTTGCTACTCACGGTAGAAACCGACGATTGGTGGGAAAAACAATTGCGCCCCCTAGAAACCGAATATGCCTACACCCTGAAAAAGCCACTGGACAACTTGTACGGTATGATTTTGTACTCCAAACTGGTGCTGAAAAATGCGCAAATCAACTACCTGATTGAAAACAACATTCCTTCCATTGAAACACAGGTAAAGCTGCGGTCGGGCCAGTTAATCCAAATTTACTGTTTGCATCCCAAACCGCCGTTTCCCGGCGAAAGCGAAACAACCACCAATCGCGATGGAGAGCTTTTATTGATTGGAAAGAAAATTGAAAAGGAAGGTACTCCAGCTTTGGTGTTTGGCGATTTTAACGATGTGGCCTGGTCCAAATCAACCCGGTTGTTCCAAAAAATCAGCGGTCTTCTGGATCCACGAATTGGCAGAGGTTTTTTCAATACTTTTCATGCTAAACATTTGCTGATGCGCTGGCCGCTCGACCACATTTTCCACTCGTCCGAGTTTAAGCTGATAACGATTAAGCGGCTTGAAGCAATTGGTTCCGATCATTTTCCCATGTACATTCATCTTCATTTTTCGCCCAGTTCCAGTCAGTCGCCTGAAGAACCGCAAGCTGACTACGAAGAAGACCAGGAAGCCAGGGAAAAAATCCGCGAGGCAAATCCAAAAAAGTATCAGCATTTGGCCGAGCCGGAAAACGAACTTACCATGATTCCAAATCCTTGAATCTTCTCATTATTCATGTACTTTTGTGTCAGCGCCGGTTGAAAGCCGGTTTCAATTTTCAATCGACCTTCTAACATAAACGCATGTCACAACTCAAAATATACAAAGCCTCTGCCGGTTCGGGGAAAACCTTTCGTCTGGCACTGGAGTATCTGAAAATCGCACTCGACAGCGAATGGAACTACAAAAACATACTGGCCGTAACCTTCACCAACAAGGCCACCACCGAGATGAAAGAGCGGGTGATAGAAGAACTGTACGTGCTGGCCAACGAACAGCCGTCAGCCTATTTGCCCATTTTGGCTGATGAAATGAAGCTGAGCTCAGCAGCAATTGCCGACCGGGCGCGAAAAAGCCTGAAACGAATTCTGCACGATTATTCCCGCTTTTCAATCAGCACCATCGACAGCTTTTTTCAGCGGGTCATCAAATCGTTTAACCGCGAACTTGGAATCAATGCCGCCTACCAGGTTGACCTGGAAGACAAGCTGATTTTGGAAGAAGCGGTGGACGAATTGTTGGTGTCAATCGAAGACAATCCAGCCCTGTTGGCCTGGCTTAAAAAATTCGCCAACGAAAAAATACGGGAAGGTGGTGGCTGGAACCTGAAAAACGATATTCTGAAGTTGGGGGTGCAGATTTACAATGAAACGTTTAAGGCTCTGAACCAAACTTTGCACGAAAAAATTAACGACAAGCAGTTTATAACGAACTATAAAAAAGAATTAAACAGCCTGATTTATCAGTTTGAAAGCACCTTAAAGCAGATTGGAAAAAAAGGCTTGCAAACCATGCAAGAGCACGGCGTTTCGGTCGACGATTTTAAATTTAAAAAAACGAGCGCATCCACTTCGTTTCAACGGCTGGCCGATTTCAACATCGATTCCTGGCCCGGGAAACGAGCAACTGAAGCGGCCGATGACCCGGAGGTCTGGACAACGCAAACGGCCAAAGCCAATGTAAAAGAGGCTGCTGCCAGCCTTCAACCGCTGCTTCATGAAGCGGTGACTTTCTATTTTAAAAAATTGCATGATTACAACAGCGCCAAACTGATTTCAAGCCAGCTGTACACTTTGGGTATTTTGGTCGATTTGCAGGCCATGGTTCGTCAAGTGACGCAGGAGAAAGGCGTCGTGCTCATCTCAGAGTCCGGCACTTTGCTGAAAAGTATCATTGACGATTCCGACGCACCATTCATCTACGAAAAGACAGGTGTTTTCTATAACCATTTCATGATCGATGAATTTCAGGACACCTCGGGTTTGCAGTGGGGAAATTTCAGACCACTGATCACCAATGCGCTGGCAGAGGGCAACCTGGGCATGTTGGTAGGCGATGTAAAACAAGCCATTTATCGCTGGCGAAATGGCAACTGGGATTTGTTGGGAGGCGAAGTCAGCAAGCAATTTTCAGTCAATGGCGTGACGGAAGAAACCCTTCAAAAAAACTGGCGCAGCACCGGTAACGTGATTCGTTTCAACAACAGTATTTTTCAGATTCTGCCGCAGCTGTTTCAGCAAAACATCAACAATGAGTTGGAAGAAAACCGGCTTAAAGACACGGAAATGGCCGGCCAGATTGAATTGCTCTACGGCGAAAGCCTGCAGCAAATTGCCAATACCAAACTGTTGGATGAAGGTGCAATTCGCATGCGGTTTTTCGAAAAACCCAAAGACGATGAACAAGATGAATTGCGGGAAACCATCTTGAATGAGCTGGTGGAACAAATCCGCGAAGTACAGTCCATAGGTGCGAAGGCCCGGGAAATAGCCGTTTTGGTGCGAAAGAAAGACGAAGCCAAGCTGGTTGCCGACCGACTGTTGCATGAGAAAGCCAAAGCGGATTCAAACTACAATTTTAATATTTTGTCCAGCGAATCACTTTTTGTAAAAAACTCGGCAGCGGTTGGGTTTGTGCTGGCATTGTACCAGTTGCTGGCCGATCCAAACGATGATGTTGCCCTGGCACTGGCCAACCATTTGTATTACAATGAGCTGTTTGATCAGCTGCAACACATCGGCCGGGTGCCCGACCTGAGCGTTTCATCATCGCCCCAATTAACCATTGGTTTTGACGCCCTCGACAAGCCCGATACAACCAGCTGGTTTGAAAAACGAAAGGAAGAAAGCAACCTGCTTTCCGACTTTTTAACCAGTGCCTATTTTTCTGAATCCCTGGGCGGAAGAAACATTCAGGAAATCGCCTTCAAAATATGCGAACTCTTTAACTTGTTTAGTTTGAATGAAGAACTGGCCTACTTGCAGGCGTTTATCGATCAGGTGGCTGCCTTCATGAGAAACCGGACAGCCGACATTGCGGCGTTTTTGAGCTGGTGGGAAGAACAGGGCCAAAAGGCTACCATTGCCGTGTCCGAAGAACTGGACGCCATTCGGATTCAAACCATTCATAAAGCCAAAGGATTGGAATACAATTATGTGTTCATTCCGTTTTGCGATTGGAAAACAGAAGTGGCCGCCCAGCACGCCCCCATTCTTTGGTGTCAACCCAAGCTTCCGCCGTTTAACCAGTTGGAACTGGTTCCGGTGAAGTATGAAAAACGCATGGGTGAATCCATCTTTTTTCAGGAATATTTTCAGGAAAAAATAAACTACTACATCGATAACCTGAATATGCTGTATGTGGCTTTTACCCGCGCACGCACAGCGCTGTTTACCTGGTCGGTGACCACTGGGAAATTTGGAAACATGGCCGACGTTTTACGTCATGCCATGGAATTGGCCGATCGAATGCCTCCAAAAGGAGACCCATCGCTTTTCTGTTCCTTGTCGGATCATTTCACGCCGGAGTCGTCCAGCTTTTCGTATGGTGAAATTTCTGCATCGGCCCATCAAGAGCAGGTCAAGGAAAATGGGCTGGTGCTAAATGAGTTCCGATTTGCCGATTTTCATGATTACCTGAAACTGAGAAAGCGCAACGAGCATTTTTTTGTTGCCGACGATTTGGCTTCAACAAAAATCAACAAAGGCCGGGTTTTTCACGAAGTGCTGGCCCGGATTTCAACCACATCCGATGTTGAGAATGCCGTTGGTGAGTTGGTGCTAAAAGGACTGATTCAGACGGCAGAGAAGGATCAAATGCTTCAGCAATTGCATGAGTTGGTGGCCGACCCCGAAGTAAAATCCTGGTTCGACGGCAGTTTCCGGGTGCTGAATGAACGCTCGGTATTGACTGGCACAGAGCTAAAACGCCCCGACCGAATCATGATCAACGACAAGGAGGTGATTGTGGTAGATTATAAGTCGGGCGAAAAGGAGCTGGACAAATATCATTACCAGGTACGGACCTATGTGAATCAACTGAAAGGCTGTGGCTACCCCAATGTTTCGGGTTACATTTGGTATACCCAAACCAACAAGCGCGTCAAAGTGGAATGATAAGTCATTTATTGGGCTTGCCGCATACGAATCGACGCCAACCGGGCGATTTCAAACTTTAAGCTTTGTCGCTACTTTTGGCTTGCTCCCGTTCGACTTATCACAAACAATTTGCTATTTTTGCCTTCGACTATGAGTTTTAAAAATCAAATCATCGGCTGGTTGCTGAAGCGTGAGCAGAGGAAACTAAACCGGCCTGTTCGGGTGGTTAACCTCGGACAGGTCAAAACCGCCGGCATACTCTGGAAAGCAGATGATCGTGAAGTTTTTGATCTGCTGACCAGTCAACTAAAAAAATTGGGCATTCATGTCAACAGCCTTTGCTTTTCCTCGCAACGCGGATCCGTTCGTGGCGAGGCGCTCTTCAGTCCCAATGATATTTCGATACTCGGAAAAATCAAGAATGAAGAGATTTCAAAATTCATAGCACACAAGTTTGATGTATTGATTGACATCAGTTTAAGTTCAGGCATTGAAATTCAGTATCTGCGCTGCCTGTCTCATGCCCGGTTTAAAACCGGATGGTCCGAAGCCAAACCCGATTATTTCGATTTGAGCATCGACGTCAGCCGGCGCAAAGAGCCGAGTTACCTGGCCGAACAAATCATTCACTATTTAGGTGAACTAAACAAACAAGCAGTGGTTTAAACAGAAGTAAATAATCTATAATAAATAACACATGACACACCCGTTTAAAGGAGCCGGAGTTGCCTTAGTAACTCCATTTAAAGAAGATTCCTCCATTGATTTTAATGCGCTGGAAAACCTCGTTGAAGATCAAATCAGCAATGGCATGGACTACCTGGTGGCTCTCGGAACAACCGCCGAAACACCAACTTTGTCTGTTGAAGAACAAAAAGAAGTGGTTGCCTGCATCAAAGCAAAAAACGACAAACGGGTTCCACTGGTTTTGGGTATGGGAGGAAACGACCCATACAAAATTATGCAAACCATTCAAGCCACCGATTTTACTGATATTGATGGTATTTTGAGCGTAACCCCTTACTATAACAAACCGTCGCAAAAAGGACTGATTGAACATTACAAACTGGTTTGCAACACCAGCCCGGTACCGGTTATTCTGTACAATGTACCTTCACGCACCGGCATCAACATGGACGGAGCTACTTCAGTTGAAATTGCCAAAACCTGCCCCAACGCCATCGCCATTAAAGAAGCTTCGGGCATTTCGTCGCAGGTTTCGCGCATGGTGAAACACGGGCCTGAAGGCTTTGGTGTCATTTCGGGCGACGACGTGCTGGCCCTGCCCATTATTGCCGTAGGTGGCATTGGAGTCATTTCCGTGGTGGCCAATGTGCTTCCGGGCAAGCTTAGCCAGCTGATTCATTTGGCCAACGATGGCCAATTTGCTGAAGCACGCGAATTGCACTTGCAAATGATTGACTTCTTCAAACTGTTGTTCCGCGAAGGAAATCCGGGCGGCGTAAAAGCAGCCATGGAAATTAATGGTAAATTGAAAAACATCGTTCGCCTGCCAATCTGCCCCATCAGCAAAAAGCTATATGGTAAAATTGAAGCCGAATTGAAAACTTTGCTTTAATCGCCAGGATCAAAATACAAGAAGAGATGCGTCGGCCTGATGCGTCTCTTTTTTGTTTTAAACCGAATTAGTCACAAATCATCGCAACCCCCAATAGCAACTTAAATTCAATAAGCCCAAAGGCTCGATACAAGTTCATCAACATCGGGATAAACCTGGATTCGATGTATCGGCTTCGACACTGGCGAACGTTTCAGCTAAAAAAAACAGGCTAACCACCGAAAACAGGACCCGATTTTTCCCACTTTCAGAAGAATTCCTCACCATTCATCCAAAGCAAACAGCGAAACGCAAATAATTTGATCAAAAACCGGCTTCTTTTTTTAATCTTGACTAAATTGCGTGTCGAATTGAAATTAGTTTTTCATCAATCGCAATCAAACACCTCAAACTTATTACAACATGAGAAATCGAATTTTACTATTGACAGTGGCTTTTTTCGTCGCTTTGTCCGTGCAAGCCGAAGTGAAACTGGCCCGAATTTTTAGTTCCAACATGGTTTTGCAGCAAGGACTGGAGAATCCCCTGTGGGGCTGGGCCGCAAAAGGCGAACGGATTACCGTGTCGTTTGCCGGGCAAACACTAAAAACCAAGGCCGATAAAAATGGTCAGTGGAAAGTCAATCTTCCCAAAATGGAATACGGTGGTCCCCATAGCCTGACCGTGAAGGGAACCAATGAAATTACGCTGGATAACATTCTAATTGGCGAAGTCTGGGTTTGCTCCGGACAATCGAATATGGAATGGGTGGTGGCCAACTCAAACAACAGTGCTACTGAGATTTCAGAAGCGAATTATCCAAATATCCGCATGTTTACCGTTCCGAAGAAGGTCAGCCAGCACCCGCTCAATGATCTGGAAGGTGGCGAATGGGAAATCTGCAGTCCTGAAACGGTGCCACACTTTTCGGCTGTTGGCTATTTCTTTGCACGCCACTTATTGAATGAACTGGATGTACCAGTGGGCATGATTCATACCTCGTGGGGAGGAACAGTTGCCGAAACCTGGATCAGCCCCGAAAACATTGAAAAAGATCCGGATCTGGCCGCTGCCTTGAGCGAACTGAAACAACTCGACCTGGAAAATTACAAACAGCAAAAGGAAGATGAAATCGCTCAACTATTTGGCGGAGAGCTGCCTAAAAAGGATGAAGGTCTGGTGAACGGCCAAGCGATTTATGCCGCCTCAGATTTGAATGATGCCAGCTGGCAAAGCATCCAAACTCCCGCACTTTGGGAGTCGGAAGGCTATCCTGAAGTGGATGGGACAGCTTGGTACCGAACCAGCTTCACCTTGTCCGCCGAGCAGGCCCAAAATCAGGCCGTGTTGCACCTGGCCAAAATTGACGACAATGACCAAACCTGGGTGAACGGGAAACTGGTCGGCGAAACCAACGCTTACAACGAAGATCGGGTGTATCCACTTGAAAACGGAATTCTGAAAGCAGGTGAAAACGTGCTTGCCGTACGCGTGGTTGATAATGCCGGCGGTGGTGGTATTTATGGCGATGAAAGTCAGCTGTTTCTGAAACTTGGGAATGAACAAATTGCGCTCGCTGGTGACTGGAAATTCAAATTGACCGATGTATCGGTCGGTTCCATGGCGATCGGACCAAACTCCTACCCGACCTTGTTGTACAACGGCATGATCAAACCGCTGCTTCCCTACGGAATCAAAGGCGCCATTTGGTACCAGGGCGAATCGAACGCCGGCCGTGCGTACCAATATCGCCGGGTGTTTCAAACACTGATTAAAGATTGGCGCCAGCAATGGAACCTGGGCGACTTCCCCTTCTTTTGGGTACAACTGGCCAACTTTATGCAGCCAAAAGATCAACCCGAAGAAAGCAGCTGGGCCGAACTGCGCGAAGCACAAACCATGGCCCTCGAATTGCCCAATACCGGCCAAGCGCTGGCCATCGACATTGGCGAAGCAAACGACATTCACCCACGCAACAAACAGGATGTGGGCAAACGACTGGCCCTTAATGCGCTGAAAGTTACCTACGGGAAAGAAATTGTCCATTCGGGCCCCATGTATGAATCAATGGAAGTGGACGGAAACAAAATCCGGATTCATTTTTCAGAAACCGGAAGTGGCTTGATGGTAAAAGACAAGTATGGCTACCTAAACGCCTTTACCATTGCCGGAGCCGACAAAAAGTTCCACTGGGCCAAAGGCGAAATTGTTGATGACAACACGGTGGTGGTTTATTCAGAAGAAGTTGACAAACCCGTAGCTGTTCGCTTTGGATGGGCCGACAATCCGGATGATCTCAACCTGTTCAACAAAGAAGGACTCCCTGCTACCCCGTTCCGCACGGATGACTGGAAAGGAGTTACAGCCGACGCAAAATAATTGCAGATCAATCATCAGAACAGACCCGGTACCTTTCGTTAGCGAAATACCGGGTCTGTTTTTAGGCTTGCTCGCTGACTTGTCTATTTGTCCGGTCAAGGCTGTCAATGATTGTCATTGATCACTTTAAAACAATTGAATGACCACTGAATGACTCTAGGAAATCTTACAGAGATCCATTAATTTGATCGCCCATGAACACAAACTTTCTATTTG
>NZ_LGIA01000213.1 GCF_001270965.1 Sunxiuqinia dokdonensis
AACTGGGGGTATTTGTTTTTGAGGTTCGTCATGATGCCGCCCCAATTCTTGAAATCAAATTCAGTTTCCATATTTTACAATTTTATTGTTAATCCAAATTTTCCACCTGAGAAAGCGTTTCCACCGCCAAATTCAAGGTTGATTCCCACATGGTCGCTAAAATAGTAGCGTCCGCCAATTTGCGCTCCCAGGCCAAGACCCGAATTGTGTGAGCCATCGTAATCGTTTGGTGAACTCCAGTTATAGAAGCCCAGGTTTAAGCCGGCATAAAAATCCCAGTCCGAAGGAATATTTAATACAGTATTGAAATGGTAATTGGCATTTCCCAAAATTCCAATCACATTGTGATCGTATTTGTTACCGTTCCAATGGTCGTTATACGAACGAAAAGATAACTCTCCACCCAAAGTAATATCCGGGTGCACGCCATGATCAAATCCAACGTAAACCGGAACTCCCCAGGACGAAAGCCCTACCCCAACATTCAACTGTGTTTCACCTTTTGAAATTGGACCTTGTGCGAAGGCTGAGCTGGTCGCAACCAAAAGCATCATCAATAAAAATTGTTTTCTCATGTTCTCATTTTTAATTTTGTCTATTGTTAGACAGTTGATGGTTTTCTATTCCTAAATCTTAACTGAAAAGAAAAGGAGATTGATTGGCAGTGGTTCCACAAACCAATACTTTTTTTTTACAAAAAGATATTTCACAAATAAAGGCAGAAATCAGGATGTCCCTTGTGAACGAAATCTACATCCTCATAATAGAATTTTTCCGTTGCAAAGATACATTTAATATTTATAAATTACACTATGTTTTATAAATATCTTTTTATCACTGCAAGTTCGTGTGATTTGACTTGCAAACTGTGGCATCATGTTCTGAGTCACATCAGCTGCCCCAAAGCTACATCGTATAAACAACTCATTAATAATTTTTTATTTACACGGTATTTTAGTTTCAAAATAAATGCTACTTTTGTTCGTAGTTTTACGAACACCGAATCATGAGAGAAACAATTGTATTTACAGAAGAACAAATCCAGGCGGCGCGCTTTGCCAAGGCCATGGGGCATCCGGTGCGGCTTTACGTACTGGAATTGCTTAATAAGCAGGCTTGCTGCTACAGCGGCGATTTGTCGGATGTGTTGCCCATTGCCAAGTCAACTCTGTCGCAGCATTTGAAAGAACTGAAAGATGCCGGTTTAATTCAAGGTGAAATTGAAGCGCCCAAAATTAAATATTGCATCAACCGCGAGAACTGGGCGAAAGCGCAGGATTTGTTTCAGAAATTTCTGAATGGATAAAAAAATTCGATCATGTCATTAAAAGTCATTCAATTGTCATTTGGTGGTCATTCAGTTGTGTTGAAACGATCAATGACAATAAAATGGCTAAGAATGACAATAATTGACAGCACGGCCTAACAAATTGATAGGTGTAAGCGGACAATCATTAAAAAAAACTTAACTGTATGGTTTGGTATTTTATGAATTACGAATAAAAAACAAAAATCAATGGACTACCAGAATTTAAAACCAATTCAAATGGACATTAAAGTATTGGGGACAGGTTGTCCCAAGTGTAAATCGCTTGAAAAAGCGACCCGCGAAGCCGTGGATGAAGCTGGAATTTCCGCCTCGGTTACCAAGGTGGAAGATATTGTGGAGATCATGAATTACGGGGTGATGACCACGCCAGCTCTCGTTGTTAACGGGAAAGTACTTGTCAAAGGGAAAGTCCCCACTGTGGCCGAAATCAAAACATTAATCACCAAATAATCAACCAAAATGAAAAAACTAACCCTCATTTTAATCATCGCCCTGTGGGCCGGAGTGATCTCAGCCTACGCGCAATGTTGCAACTCGAAAGTTGCCGAACTAACCAGCACCGACACTGCTTTGGCGGAAGAGGCTAATGAAGCCGGTGTAAAAGCCTATTATTTTCATGCCACCCGCCGTTGTGCCACTTGTCAGGCCGTTGAGAAAGTGACCAAAGAAGCGCTGAAAGAACATTACGGCGAGCGGGTGACTTTCGTATCGATTGACCGCGAAAAAGACAGCGAAAATCCGTTGCTCGAAAAATACAAAGTGAACGGCCAAACGCTGTTAATCGTGAACGGTGACCAGGTGAAAAACCTGACCAACGACGCTTTCCTGAATGCCCGGACCAATCCGGACAAGTTCAAGGCTAAGTTGAAATCGACCATCGACGCAATGAAATAAGCATATGGAGCTTTTGCAAAATTTTCTGGAAAACTCGCAATTTCCATTGTTTACCGCTTTTATTCTGGGACTGATGACTGCCGTCAGTCCCTGCCCCTTGGCCACCAACATTACGGCCATTGGCTACATCAGCAAAGACCTGGAAAGCCGGAAGAAAGTGTTTTACAACGGACTGGTGTACACGCTCGGCCGGGCCGTTTCGTACACGGCCATTGGCTTACTTTTTTTCTTTGGCACCGGACAATTTCAACTGGAAGGTTTTTTTCAAAGTTGGGGCGAAAAACTGCTCGGGCCACTGCTGATTCTGATTGGTTTATTTATGCTTGGTGTGCTGAACTTCATCCAAATTCCGGGGCTCAGCAGCTTGACCAGCAAAATGGAAAGTCGTGCCAACAAAGGCTTTTGGGGCGTACTCTTGCTGGGTATCGTGTTTGCGCTGGCTTTTTGTCCCTACAGCGGGGTGCTGTATTTCGGCATGCTGATTCCGATGACCATCAGCAGTGCGTCGGGACTTTATCTGCCCGTCGTGTTTGCGCTGGCCACTGGAATTCCGGTCATTCTGTTTGCCTGGCTGATTGCCTTTTCCGTTGGATCAATCGGAGGCGTTTACAACAAAATGAAGACCGTTGAACAATGGTTTCGTCGTGTGGTTGCCGTATTGTTTATCGGCGTGGGCATTTACTACGTCTGGATCATGTTTCTATAAAAAATTTTGAAAATAGTGTTCGTTGTTTTGCGAACAAGCAAGCTTGCGATTTCATGCAAAAAAGTAAAAAAATAAAGTTGATCGTTTCCATCGCAGTTGTCCTGCCGCTGTTGGGAATCCTTTACTACTTTCTTCAACCCCTGGTCAATTATTTGACTTACGACCTTTTCGGTCTCAAAGTGGAAAGCCACCTGGGCGAAGCCATCAATTTCTTTATTTACGACACGGTCAAAATTCTGATTCTCCTATTCCTGATCAGTGCCTTGATGGGAGCAGTCAATGCGTATTTCCCGGTCGACCGGCTTCGCATTTATCTGACCACAAAAAAGATGTACGGGCTTCAGTATTTGTTCGCCTCACTTTTCGGTGCCATCACGCCTTTTTGTTCCTGCTCGTCCATTCCGCTTTTTATCGGTTTTGTCAAAGGCGGCATACCGCTGGGAGTCACGCTGGCATTTTTAATCACGTCGCCCCTGGTGAACGAGGTTGCGGTAGCCATGTTCCTCGGGCTATTCGGGATTAAGGCAACCTTGATCTACGCCATCAGTGGAATTCTTCTGGGAACGATTGGCGGTTTTATTTTAGGCAAATTAAAACTCGATCGTTACCTCAGCGATTGGGTCAAGGAAATACAAGCCAACTCGGAACAAGAATCGGAACAATGGGAAGCAGACCAAACGCCGTTCATTGACCGGCTGCCAAGTATCATCCGCGAAGGATGGGACATTGTGCGCAAGGTGCTGGTGTACGTGCTGATTGGAATTGCCATTGGTGCAGCCATGCACGGCTATGTACCGGAGAATTTCTTTACGGAATTTCTTTCGGCTGACAAATGGTATGCCGTGCCACTTGCCGTCATTTTTGCGGTTCCGATGTATGCCAATGCTGCCGGAATTGTGCCGGTCATTCAGGTATTTGTGGCCAAAGGTGTTCCGCTGGGGACCGGCATCGCGTTTATGATGGCAGTCGTAGGTCTTTCATTACCCGAAGCTACGCTGCTAAAAAAGGTGATGAAGTGGAAGTTGATTGGTATTTTCTTCGGCACAATCAGCATGTTCATTATTCTATTGGGATACTTATTCAACTGGATACTTTAACTTCATTGATAACCAATAAATCATACCATGATGAAAACAAAATCAATCGGTTTTATAGGTGGAGGACGAATCACCCGGATTTTCCTCCAAGGGCTTTCAAACAAAAAATCGTTGCCCGAAACAGTCCATGTATTTGAGCCCAAGGCCGAAACGCTGGCGGCCCTGCAAGCGGAATTTCCCTTGGTTACCGCAGTCGATACCGCTTCAGAGGCGGCGGCACAGGAAATGGTGTTTCTGGCTGTGCTCCCGCCTGTTGTGATGGAGACTTTGCAAACCATAAAGGATGCGATTACAGCAGAAACAATTGTGATTTCGCTCGCACCCAAAATTACCCTCGAAAAAATGGCATCCGTCCTGCCAACAAAAAAACTGGTCAGGATGATTCCCAACGCCACTTCGTTTATGAATGAAGGCTACAACCCGCTTGCTTTTGCTTCTGATTTCAACAAAACCGAAAAAAAGCAGCTGCTCAAATTGCTGAAAAAGCTGGGCAAAACCTTTGAGACGGAAGAAGCCAAGCTGGAGAGTTACGCGATTGTGTCGGCTATGTTGCCCACTTATTTCTGGTTCCAGTGGCAAGCCATGCACAATGTGGCGCTGCAAACCGGACTTCCGGAAAAGGAAGCCAGCAAGGCGGTCAAGTCTTCGCTGGAAAAAGCCATCAAGCTTTATTACAAATCGGGCCTCTCCCCTGCTCAGGTGATGGACTTGATACCGGTGAAACCCATAGGCGAGCACGAAACCGAAATCACCGAAATTTTCCAAAGCAAGCTGATGGGTTTGTTTGAAAAAATCAAACCATAAAGACCTTCGCAAAGGAGGCTGTCCCAAAATTCTTGAGTTTGCGGTTGGCGTCACCCTGTCAGTAATCGCCGGATCAGGGGCTGATTATTAGAAACATGAGATCCCGAAACAAGTTCGGGATGACTCAACTCAAGACTTTCCATGCAGCTCGCTTTTTTTCCTGAAGAAAAATGTCGTAAAAAAGCGACATCGTCAATTTGTGTCGTATATTTGCGACATAAATTCTTCAACAATGACCAAGGTTAATTTATTTGAAAAAGATTTACAGGAAACAGCCGCAATTTTCAAAGCGCTGTCGCATCCGGCCCGCCTGGCGATTTTAAAATACCTGGCCGAAACCAAAGTTTGTATCTCAGGCGATATTTCGGATGAACTTCCACTGAGCCGGACAACGGTTCACCAGCATTTAAAGGAGCTAAAGAAGCTCAAGCTCATCCAGGGAGACATTCAGGGCGTCAAGACCAATTACTGTTTAAACGCAGACACAATTGGAAAGCTGAAAGAAAGTCTGAATGGTTTTCTCTCCGAAATAGATTGTTGTACCAATTCTAAATGTTAAATATGAAAGTCTTAATTCTTTGCACCGGAAACAGTTGCCGCAGCCAAATGGCACACGGCTTTTTACAGTCGTTCGACCCCAGCATCACAGTCTGCTCTGCAGGTACCGAAGCCTCCGGAAAACTCAACCAGAAAGCCGTTGCGGCCATGAAGGAAATTGGCATCGACATCAGTCACCACACCTCCGACTCGGTTGAAAAATACCTGGCCGACGAATGGGACTATGTCATTACCGTATGTGGTGGCGCCAACGAAGCCTGCCCGGCCTTTATGGGCAAAGTCAAGCACCGCCTGCATATCGGCTTCGATGACCCCTCGCATGCCCTTGGGACCGATGAATTCATCTGGAGCGAATTTATCCGCGTTCGTGACGAAATCAAAGCCGGATTCTGGAAATTCTACGAAGAGAATTTGAAAATGAAATGATTTGAAAATTGATATGATGAAAGCCGAAGATTTAAAACAAGTGGTCAAAGAAAAATATGGCAGCATTGCCAGCCAAAGTCTGCTAGCGGCGCCACAAAGCTGTTGTGGTACGGGCGGTTGCTGTGGCGAGCTCGAGTTCAGTATGATTGGCGATGAATACCAACAGGTAGCAGGTTACAACAAGGATGCTGACCTGGGGCTGGGCTGTGGTTTGCCCACCGAATTTGCCGGAATTGAGCCTGGAAATAAGGTACTGGATCTGGGTTCGGGAGCAGGTACCGACTGCTTTGTAGCCCGCAGCCTGGTGGGTTCCGAAGGGAAAGTGACGGGCATTGATTTCACCGACGAGATGGTGCAGAAAGCCCGGCAAAATCTGGCGAAAACCGAGTTTCAAAACATGGAGTTTATTCAGGGAGACATTGAAAACATGCCGCTTCCCGATGCGACTTACGATGTGGTCATCAGCAATTGTGTGCTGAACCTGGTTCCGGACAAACAGCAGGCCTTCCGAGAAATTTACCGGGTACTGAAGCCCGGCGGACATTTTTGCATTTCGGATGTGGTAATCACCGGTACCTTGCCCAGACCACTGCAGGAAGCCGCCGAACTCTATGCCGGCTGTGTGGCTGGAGCCGTGCCCGTGGACGAGTACCTGAACACGATTCGCGAGCAAGGTTTTTCGCAGCCCGAAATCAAAAAGCAGCGAAAAATTGAAGTGCCCGAACCTGTGCTGCGACAATACCTGAACGATCAGGAACTGGCGGCTTATGAAGCCAGCGGGGCCGGAATTTACAGCATCACCGTTAACGCTTCAAAATAGAATAAAACACCCCAAACGACAAGAATCATCATGACACAAACGAAAAAGCAAATCGGATGTTTTGAGAAATACCTCACGCTCTGGGTCGCCCTGTGCATTGGCGCCGGAATTTTGATCGGCAATTTTGCAGGCGAAAGCGTAAGCATTTTAAGCAACTGGGAAGTCTTTAAAGTCAATATTCCGGTAGCGATTTTGGTTTGGCTCATGATTTACCCCATGATGCTGCAAGTGGATTTTTCAAGCATTAAAAGTGTTGGCAAACGTCCCAAAGGGCTGATCCTAACCTTGGTGATTAACTGGCTGATCAAGCCTTTTACCATGGCTTTTTTCGCCTGGATTTTCTTTTCGAAAATCTATGCAGCGTGGATTAGTCCCGAAATGGCTGGCGAATACATTGCCGGAGCTATTCTGTTGGGGGCCGCGCCCTGCACCGCCATGGTGTTTGTGTGGAGCTACCTCACCGATGGCGACCCCAACTACACGCTGGTGCAGGTGTCGGTCAACGACCTGATCATCCTGGTAGCTTTTGTGCCCATTGTGGGTTTGCTGCTGGGCATCACCAATGTGCAGGTGCCGTACGATACGCTGGTGGCCAGCGTGTTGATTTTCGTCGTGGTGCCGCTGTTGGCCGGTTACCTCACGCATAAAATCCTGATTGGCCGCAAAGGCGAAAGCTGGTTTAAGGAAAGCTTTTTGCCTCGCTTCAAACCTGTGTCAATTCTGGCTTTGTTGCTGACCCTGATCTTGCTGTTTGCTTTCCAGGGAAATACCATCACCGACAATCCGCTGATTATTTTGCTGATTGCTGTTCCGCTCATCATTCAAACCTATTTCATCTTTTTTGTGGCCTGGCTGGGTGGACGAAAACTGAAATTGCCACACGCCATTTGTTCCCCGGCAGCCATGATTGGTGCCAGCAACTTTTTCGAATTGGCCGTAGCGGTGGCCATTGCGTTGTTTGGCTTGCAGTCGCCGGCTGCGCTGGTCACGGTGGTGGGTGTTTTGGTTGAAGTCCCCGTCATGCTTTCGCTGGTGGCGCTGGCCAATAAATGGAAGTATTAAACTTTGCAGCCAGCCTCTTGTTTCAATACCCAAAACTGCGATGATGAGTGAATTTTGGAATGAACGATTTGCGGCCGATGAATATGTCTATGGCACGGAGCCCAATGCGTTTTTCAGGCAGGAGCTGAAAAAACTAACGCCCGGCAAAATTTTATTACCCGGTGAGGGAGAAGGACGAAATGCCGTATTTGCAGCCCAAAGTCACTGGCAGGTTACGGCTTTCGATTCGAGTGTTGAAGGCAGGAAGAAAGCGGAACAACTCGCTGCCCGGCAACAAGTCCAGCTGAACTACCAGATTGATTCCTATGACAGCATTGATCTGGAAGCCGAAACTTTCGACTGCCTGGCGCTGATTTATACGCACATGCCTCCGGGTAGCCGACAAGCCTACCACCGCAAGTTAAGCACTTTCCTGAAAGTCGGTGGCACCGTGATTTTGGAAGGTTTTTCCAAAGCACAAATCCACAACAACACCGGGGGACCAGGAAATGTGGACATGCTCTTTTCAACAGAAGAGCTGCAAGCCGATTTTGCGGGTTTCGCCAGCATCGACATCACCGAAACTGATGTCGAACTCAGCGAAGGGCCCTTCCATCAAGGAACAGCCCAGGTCATCCGGCTCGTGGCAGTGAAATAGTTGCTCCAACGCCAAACTACTTTTTTGGATTGATTCGCCAAAAGCAAAACTCGCGTCATTCCGAACTTGATTCGGAATCTTCCGGCAAATGGCTTGATACCCGAGGAAACTGACCAATTCCTCCCCCGTTGCTGCGCGATTACATCGCGTAGCACAACGATTTACAAGCGATCACATTTCCCAACTGAACGACTCTCCTCAGATTCAATAAAAAGCAGCGATAAGCGATTGCTTGCGCTTGTTTTTTACCTTTTATCCCACCACGCGAAAGGATTCGCGCGGGAGCGGGGCTGTCCACAAACGCTGTTATACTCCTCATCCTCTCTGTCAAACGGCGTGGTAAAATATAAAAACAGAACCACAGCGTTGCACAAAATTTTACACAGAGAGCACAGCGACAAATAAGATTCATGAACTAACTTTTCGAACAGCCTCCACCCGGAACAATCTCTTTGGATTTTAACCGCCGACTGCACCGGGACTCCCTTCGGTCGCTTGGAACTTGGTCCGGCAGCTGCCGGATGGAATTTGGATTTTGTTTTTTGGAATTTGAAACTGAGTTTGGCAATTTATTCCGGTAGCTGTTTAAACTGATCTATTTGCTCAAGAGCATGGTCCCATGCCGCTTTGCTGGCCATAAAGAGATGGGCATCGGGCCTTTTCTCCAAGGCTGTATCGATACATCCGGCCGGAACGACTAAAAGCTGACCACCCATTTGCAAATTCGGCAGTGCCGACCCACAATTGGTGCAGAACGCCTTGGCATGATTGCTTTCGGGGAGTTGAAAAGTTCTGATTTCTGTTTCTCTTTTTAGCCATTCAAGTTTAGCTGTTGTTGAAAACAAATTGGCCGCGTGTGCTGATCCTGTATCTTTCCTGCAATAGCTGCAATGACAAAGATAAAAGCGCTCAAAATCGCCTGTCACAATAAATTTAACCCCTTGACATAAACAAGATCCCGTGTATTCCATCTGATTAATTTCTATTTTTTTACAACAATAAAGTTAGCTGATTTCCCGCTAGCTGGCGCCGATTGGTAATCGGTGTCTTGCCCGTCAGGGCAAAGTTTTCTTTTTCAAAGCAAGGCACGAGTAACAGACGCGCACCACCAGGAGCTCAGTCATTTTCAATTGGCCAATGGGGCCTTACTCCAAAGCTAAACTACTTTTTTGAATGGATTCGCCAAAAGTAAAACTCGCGTCATTCCGAACTTGATTCGGAATCTCCCGGCGAATGGCTCGATACCGGAGTAAACTGACCAATTCCTCCCCCGTTGCTGCGCGATTGCATCGCGTAGCATAATGATTTTCGAGCAAGAACATTTCCCAACTGAACGACTCTCCTCAGATTCAATAAAAAGCTGCGATAAGATCTTACTTATGCGTGCTTTTGTTTCTTATCCCACCACGCGAAAGGACTCGCGCGGGAGCGGGAGTAATGTCGTTACAAACAGCCTGCCCCGACCCAACCGGGGACTTTAAGCGCACCCCTCGTCACCGCTAACGCTAAGACGAGGGGAGTTCGGGCAGTCTAATCGATTAACATCTGGCTCTTATTTTTGTATCATGATTTCAATCACAGAGATAAAGTCATTAACTGGCTCAAAATAAGGCTCTACGTTTTCTTTTTGAAAATCGAATAAATCGTCGTAATCTCCTTTTTGTCTCCAAGTGAACAATTGAGAATACATTTTACCGTATTTTGAATCAATCTTACCCGTCTTGATAAAATACTCTGAAAAGTTTGATTTTGCCCCGTTATGGGTTGTTGGTTTTAAGTCAGAGTCGAGTAGAAGGGCCATGACTGCGTAATATGCGGCATAGTACAACCTGTTAATTGCCGAATTCCATTTTTCCCTTTCTGCAAGAATTGAGGCATCATCATAGGTGTCCTTTGCTCTGGCAATTCTATAATTAATCAAATCATGTCTTGATCCGGTCATTTTAGTCTAATTCCTTCTCTTTGAATATTTTCGTATAGTGAGGTAATCGAGTAGTTTGAATTCCAATCATCTTTTGAATAAATCAATGGCGAAAAAATTTCTCCTGTTTTTAATTCCAATTCATAGAATTCGTCCATAAATTTTGTCTCAAAGTCAAACGACACATTTGCGGAATTGAGCAGAATCAACAAATCCCAATCAGAAAGTTTTCTTGCATTTCCTCGTGCCTGGGATCCATACAAATACACTTCTGAATCAGGTGCATTTTTGTCAACGACCTTTTTTATCATCTGTAGTATTTGCTCTTTTTTACTCATAAAGCAAAGATAATGATTTTTGATATAGCCTCGGTGTCCGATAGGACATGACGGTCAAGAATGAAGCGGACCCCTCCAAAGCTGGCACCGATTGGTAATCGGTGTCTTGCCCGTCAGGCCAATGTTTTACTTTTTCAATGCAAGGCACGAGTAGCAGACGCGCACCACCAGGAGCTCAGTCATTTTCAATTGGCCAATGGGGCATTGCTCCAAAGCTAAACTACTTTTTTGAATGGATTCGCCAAAAGCAAAACTCGCGTCATTCCGAACTTGATTCGGAATCTCCCGGCGAATGGCTCGATACCCGGAGGAAACTGACCAATTCCTCCCCTGCTGCTGCGCGATTGCATCGCGTAGCACAACGATTTACAAGCGATCACATTTCCCAACTGAACGACGCTCCTCAAATTCAATAAAAAGCAGCGATAAGCGATTGCTTGCGCTTGCTTTTTGTTTTTTATCCCACCACGCGAAAGGATTCGCGCGGGAGCGGAGCAGCAGGGGCAGTTGGCGTACCACCAAACCCCGCCCTGCAATATGTTACTGTGTTATGCAACGAATTTTTTATTTCTGTTCTTTCCTTTAGTTTATTATTTCCTCTTTCTTGTCTGGAAATATCAAAATAGTAAGAGATTGCAAAAACTGCAAAAACTGAAATTATTAAGAATGCATAAATTAAAAAGGTTTGTATTTTACTGTAATTTAAATCGTACTGAGCACCATATTCTTTCTTTATTGTTTTAAACTTTCTATCACTAAGTTCATTGAGTTTAAGTCTCTTTTTTAACGTTTTGTCCTCATAGATTGCATAGATAATAATGCAAAAAACTAAGATTGACCACCAACTAGCAATTATATATGGAAATGAAATTATTAATTGTAAGAAAATTGCTAATCCAAAAGAACCAATAACAATCAAAAATGCTGATTTTGACTGACTTTTAAAGTAGTCCGACATTTTTGTTTCGATTTCTTTAACTTTTTTATCATTGCCAATTATTCTAAATACTTTCGCTGTTACCTTGTCTGTGAAATCTCCAATGTCCCTTCCGCTAAAATGCTCAACTGATTGCTTTAATAATTCCTTGTCAAACTTTAAGTCTCGCATATCTACAGCTATTTCTCCGTCTGTGGTTTCAATATGAAAATAGTCGACAACTTTAGCACTTCGTCCAACGCCTTGAGTTTTTTGTTTTAAATAGGCAAATTTTATTTTAGACCAATTAATTTGTTCGTTTTGCTCACAAAGTTTAATTCCGTATTTGTCTATTATTATTTTATCTGACCTATCATTTACTCGCTTTATTATTCTGAAAGTCGTAAAAACAAGAAGACCGATAAAAAGTAATATAAGAAAACCTGTACTGTTTCCAGTCAGGATGAAGTATAAGAAAACTAAAGCACTAATTAAAAATGCATAATCATCAAGTCTAAGTGTTGCATTTTTTAATACAAGCTTGTCTTTAAATTCGAATTGTCTATTCATTTTTTACAAATGTCCTTGTCTTTTTGAATTCGGTGCATGTCGGTCACTTATATGTGGTCGGGCGGGATTT